>NZ_JAUBRH010000052.1:0-48868 GCF_036701775.1 Microcoleus sp. N9_A2
TCTTCCATGTCACTTAATTTATCAGATTTTCTCCGCTTTTTGGGCTATTTCTCTTTTACCCCCCCTGAACGGTTACCATACAACAGATGCTATACTTTACCTTGCCACTGAAATTGCTAAATATCCGGGTTGTTACATTTTTAGAAACTAAAAAAATAGTCAGTAATATAGTCAGTAATTTTGATATCCTTTCTCTTCGCTGTGCTTATCTCCCTGGTCAGCTTTCCACTTAATATCTTTGTAAAAGTGAGATGTACCCATTAAACAGTCTGTGACATATTCCATAACGACGGGCTGTTGGGTATATTCACCCGATCGCTTTTCGATTAAGCTGCGCCACGTTAAGGATTCTAGGGACTCTAATAGGGTCGCCCGTGAAATTGCAGGTACAATGTGGGCTTGCAGTTCAGCAATGGTTGTATATTCTCGATTAATCGCCAACAAATACATGATGGTTTTTTCTACGGGCGACAATCGATCAAATTGCCGAGCTAACAAGCGGCGGATGCCATTAAATACCAGTGTCTTTTCTTGGAAAAATGTGGCAATCTCTCCATCAAACAAACTCTGAATAGAGGCAGAAACTATTTTTATTACCAGCGGATTGCAACAATACAATTCACAAAGTTGGCGTTTTTCCGCATCGGTTCCCACGAGTTGCTTGGAGTCAATGAATACCAGGGATGTTTCCCTGCAACCTTGCACATAAAGCGCTCGCACTGCTCCGTTTAAATCTTCTAATATTGCGACTTTTGAGGATTTCTCACGACTGGTAAGTAAAATACAACTCTGATGACTGGCTTCTCCCAGTAATTGAAATAAGTCACCATAGTCTGTGAAATCTTGCTGGTAGTATCCGGCGCAATTGCCTGCTTGTAAAATCGTTTCTTGATTATCCAAAATCACCAAACAGCGATGGGTTTGCAGCCAGTACAGGAGTCGTTCGGGTTTAGCTTGGATATCTTGCTGGTTAGAAAGGAAAGGCACCAGTTCGGACAACAACGTATCTAAGAGAGGGGCGTTACGCAGCGATCGCCAAATTACAAATTCAAATTGTTCTTGTAAGAGTTGAGCGACTTTAGCCGCTAAGGTACTTTTACCGATTCCACCCATTCCCACCAAAGCAATCAGTCGGCAGCGATCTTGTATTATCCACTGCGTGAGGGTTTCAATCTCTTCAACTCGACTTTGGAAGCTGGAAACATCGATCGCCTCGCCCCAATAAATTGAACGTTGGACTTGAGGTTGGGGAGTGGCGATCGGGGTATCAAAGTGAGTGAGAATGCCGCGTAGATTGGTTTTGTTGACTTTGCGGCCCAAAGCATCACTGAGAAGCTTCCAGAATTTGGGGCCAATGTCCCGTTGGAGATAGTTGATGGAGTAGCCCGAGCGCTCGGCGATGCGATCGTAGGTCAAGTTGTTCCAGGCACCGAATAAAAGGGCAATTTCAACCTCAGTGAGCGTTCTAGCGATTTTGCGGGCGATCGCATGGGTGACAATCTCCAATCCTTGCTCAAATTCCATAGATTTTCTCGTTTTGGGGCAATATTCATCCAATCTCAACCATACTCAACCATACTTAAACTCCATACTTTCCTGTAAAGACAGCTCCGGAGAGTTTTGATAGATTATTGATTACGAGGGTTTCAAAGCCTTCAGAGCTTAATCGTCATCTACTTTCTTAGATAACCGCTCGTAGGGCAACTAATTAACAGGTTATCTCGGCTTATTGGGAAGCATTTACACAACTTCAGCAGCAGTGATAATCGGCTTCCTTACCGTAGCTTTGCTATGCAGAACTACTCTCCGTTAAGTTGCTGATGTAACTGAATTTATGTACATCCTACAAGCTTTAAGTTCCCATTTCTTAATGCTTGCAGTATCAGATCAACTTAGTTTTAGGCTGGAGTCGTTATTATTTGGAGGCAGCTTTTTGTAATTTTGTATTGGCTACGGATCAAGTTTAGGAATTAGTTAAGGAGTTGTATGGATAACGATCAATCGACCATCGCAGTCAGCGACCACCACCTAGCGGGGAGTTTTGCTCCCGAAGTTGTGGGATTCTCTTTTTATCATCTTCCAGAAGACGATCTTGTGGTCAATGGCTTTCAATATGTCATCAGGATCGGTGAAAAAACCTTCCGTGTCCAAATTTTTGAGGGAGACTCTGCTGAAAAAGGGGATGAAAAACAAGCGGTTGAGTACCTAGCTTCAGGTGAGACATTCCTTAGTTTAGTTCAAGAGCGTCATGAGCATATCGCAGAGGTGCAACTGCGGGTTTTAGACGCAGCGACAATGATGCTAACGCTTCTTGATGATATCAAGTCAAAATAACAAAACTGGAGAAACAGCTATGCAAAGCCCTGGATTTGAAATTTATAACGGTACGATATGGCCGTTACAGATTGCATTAAAGCAGGTTGGTCCACTCTACTATGAACTGGTTCAGCCTGGACAATATTTTCGGAGAAGTACGGGAGCAGTCTGGTTTACGATCAGTGCGTCGATATATAGTGGCGACTCAAAAGATTTAATAACTACTTGGGACTGCGTATGGCCAGTTGGCGCGGTTGTCGGTACGATTTTGTTTGGGGCTTTAACTGGAGGATATGGTGCATTTGTCTCAGCAGCAACTTTTGCGGCGCAAACTGGAATAGTCGCAGGTATATCTACTGCAATGGCTTCCACTCTCGTTGCTGGGGGGATGACTGCTACTTCGGCAATTGTAGTTTCTGGAGCAGTTCTTGGAAGCGTGACATCAGGAGTAGCATCATCACTATTAGCAAAGGTCTTCTCGTCTGAAAACAGTTCTGCATCTAAAATGGGATGTTATGCTGGTCCACCATACCCGTTTAGAAAAACAGTTCGTACCTATAAAGTGACAGGTGGTCCTACACTTCAACCAAGATCTGACGGCAAGATGGAGCTGATCGGTGCGCCTCTTCGTATAGATTAAAGCCGAATGTTGCCGAGGTGGTAACAGTGGACAAAATAGAAATATCCACTGTTACCACTGGATGTAGCGACCTGCAATCATAAACGCTCAAACTTGCAATCAAGACATCTATAACACCAACCGTCGTCGGTGAGGTGGTTCTAAGTTTCAACTTTGATAAATTCAAAGAAACGATTACATAGACTATTGAGGAAAAACCTTTTTTTGTTAGTGACGATCGGATATGGAAGGGTATTATTGAAACAATAGATCGCTGTGCCAGCGCCAGTTCATCCAGCGAATGTTTTGTCCCAAAGCGATACCTTCGGTAAGCTATCGCTAACGGCAAGTTGCTGTTCGGTCAATTCTGCATCCACATTGACTTTATCACAATATTGCTATCATTAGTGTATTTGGTGATAAGTGGAGGGGCGATATGCCTGAAAATCAGATCGAGCGCCTTGAACGGGCGATCGCTTTCCTACTATAAGGAGGCGATCGCCTTCTTAATTTTTGGTACGATCGCGCACACTCATTTCCCAATTTACGCACTACGTGGCTCAGTGTGATTTTCATTAGGAGCGATCGCAATTAGATGAACCTCCAATCGGTGATTGAGCGCACGGGCAATTTTTTGCAGCATTGAAAGCGAATGTCCCTCATACTTCGCATCTTCACGCCGTGCGATCAGCGACTGTTTTGCCCCAATGCGATCTGCAAGTTGCTGTTGGGTCAATCCTGCTGGCGTCCCAACCTCATAAATGAGATGACGACAGGATACGGATACCGTTTGCGAATTCCCCTCTGTTTACACTGAACGGTTTAGTTCATAGAGGAAGCGATCGAGAACTTTTTGAGCCGTATTTTCTCAAGCCATTGAATCCTGAGCCGACAATTATTGCCGTCATTGAGTGTTCTTTTTTAAGGAAAAGTGGCAAAAGAATTGTGGGAAAAGCTTACCTTTATAATCGCATATAGCAATCCTAAATTATTTGTGAATTTCTTACTTCCTCCCCTTGGTAATAAGCATCTACTTTGTACTTTTATTGACAAGTGAGATTGAGATCAGAATTTTATTTTGAATCATCCTAACCTTCCTTCATTCGTGTATTATGGTACTTTCGCTGCTTAAAAATTGTCGGGACTATTGAAGAGTGTAAAAATTTAAAATATGCAATCGTTAAAACAAGCTGCCCGCCGACTTAAGAAAGAGACTTACGCGGTTTGTTTAGCCAGTACAGACCAGAGAGTACCTTGGTACGCCAGAATTTTAGCAGGGCTTACGGTGGCCTACGCTTTTAGCCCGATCGACTTAATTCCTGACTTCATACCGATTCTCGGCTACTTGGATGATTTGATAATTGTACCTTTGGGAATTTGGCTGGTACTGAAGATGATTCCGCCACAGGTTTTAGCCGAGTGCCGGGAAAAAGCCGCTACTGAAATAGAGCGAGGAAAACCGATAAATCGGGCTGCGGCTGCTGTAATTATTGCGATTTGGATTGGCTTGGGAATATTAGCAGCAATTTTGCTCAAACAAATATTGAAACGTTAGAAATCCGGGCCGTTGAAACCGCGGCTATACAGACAAAACCCGCCGACGCAGGTGGAATAATAGGCGGTGAAAATTATGTTTTACCTTATTCTCTCTTCGTCTGCGGAGGCGGACATCGTTTGTGTAGACGCGGTTTCAACCGCCGTCTGATATTCATGATATTATATTGTAGAGTGCGCGCACCTGACCTTAAAAAAAACTCGCGGCATCACATACCAAGTATTATTTATCCTTAAAAAAATCAAACTAACTTTTTAGCTATGACTCAAACTACTACCGATCACCTCAGCCACCTCAACCCATCCCAGCGCCAAGCAGTCGTCCATTACAACGGGCCGCTGTTAGTAGTAGCGGGGGCTGGTTCGGGGAAAACCAGAGCTCTAACTTACCGCGTAGCAAACTTAGTTCGCACCAACCGAGTCGATCCCGAAAATATTTTGGCGGTGACATTTACGAATAAAGCCGCTAGGGAGATGAAAGAAAGAATTGAGAAATTGCTGGCGACTCAGCAAGCTGAAGCTGAATATGGCAAACCTTTGGCAGATTTAGCGCCGGATGTGCAAACCAAATTGCGATCGCAAATTTACCATAGAATTACCAAACAGATTTGGATGGGGACTTTTCACTCTCTGTGCGGCCGGATTCTCCGCTACGATATTGAGAAATATCAAGACGAAAAAGGCCGCCAATGGAAGAAGAATTTTTCAATTTTTGATGAGTCAGATGCTCAAAGTCTCGTCAAACAAATTGTTACCAAAGTCCTCAATTTAGACGATAAGAAATTTGACCCGCGTAAAGTCCGCTATGCCATCAGCAATGCTAAAAATAAAGGTTGGTCTCCTCAAGAATTCCTCGCCGCAGAACCGGATTACCGAGGGCGGGTAATTGCGGATGTTTACAGCCGTTACCAAGATGCTTTAGCCGCCAACAACGGCTTAGATTTTGACGATTTAATTCTGGTTCCGGTTAAACTCTTATCCCAAAACGAGCAAGTATTAAGTTATTGGCATCACAAATTCAGACATATTTTAGTTGATGAATACCAAGATACGAACCGCACTCAATATGATTTGATTCGGATGTTGGTCACAAATAATGTTGACCCGAAAGAGTTTGATAAATGGCAAAATCGCTCGATTTTTGTGGTGGGCGATGTCGATCAATCTATTTACAGTTTTCGGATGGCGGATTATACCATCTTGCTGGAATTTCAAGAGGATTTCGGCGATGGTTTGTCGGATGCAAAAACTCAGACGATGGTAAAATTAGAGGAAAATTATCGATCGCGCGAAAACATCCTGCAAGCCGCCAACCACTTGATCGAACACAATACCGAACGCATCGAGAAAGTTCTGCGGCCGACTCGCGAACCCGGAGCTCCGATTGTGGTATGGCGCGCTGACAACGAAATAGATGAAGCGCAATTTGTAGCTGGTCAAATTCAGTCCCTGAAGCGCCAAAATTCCGAATACGAACACGGGAGTAACTTTGCGATTCTCTACCGCACCAACGCTCAATCTCGCTCCTTTGAAGAAGCGTTAATGTACTTGGATATTCCCTATAATATTGTCGGCGGCCTGAAGTTTTACGATCGCAAAGAAATCAAAGATATCCTAGCATACCTGCGGACGATCGCCAATCCCGACGATAGCGTCAGCCTCAAACGCATCATCAACACTCCCCGCCGCGGCATTGGCGACACGACATTTGGTAAAATCGAAGACGCTGGAACCCAATTAGGTATTCCGTTGTGGGAAATTCTCAGCGACGAATCTTCTGTAAATACTCTCGCAGGGCGATCGGCAAAAGCTATAATTAAATTTGCCGCCATGATTGGTAATTGGCAACAAAAACTTGAAACTACGCCCGCGTCGCAAATTGTCCAAGGAATTATCGAAGATTCTGGTTACATTGACGATTTGAAAAACCAAGGAACCGAAGAAGCCGAAAATCGCATCGAAAACGTCAGAGAATTGTACAACGCAGTGCTGCAATTTGAAGAACAAAACGAAGAACCGACGCTAACATCATTTTTAGCAAAAGCATCTTTAGCATCCGATTTAGATGATTTGAAAGAAGACGATTCGCGCGTGTCGCTGATGACGCTGCACTCAGCCAAAGGGTTAGAATTCCCCGTAGTATTTTTAGTCGGAATGGAACAGGGTTTATTTCCCAATTTCCGCAGTTTAGATGACCCGAAAGCAGTTGAAGAAGAACGCCGTTTGTGCTATGTCGGCATCACTCGCGCCCAGGAATTGCTATTTCTCACCCACACTCGCGAACGCCGCCTCTGGGGAGGATACCGCGAACACTGCACGCCTTCGCTATTCTTGGGGGAATTACCGACACATTTGCTAGCTGGAAGTGCGAAGAAAACTAAGGCGGGCAAAACTGCTGCATCTCAGGGAAAAACTAATAATTCAGCAGCCGATTCTGGGAGTTCTCCATCAGAATGGAAAACGGGGGAACGGGTTTTTCATCATGCTTTTGGAGTTGGAGAAATTACCCACGTTTTGGGAGTGGGCGATAAAACTAATCTGGCAATTAAGTTTAAAGGTTTGGGGCTCAAAATCATCGATCCGAGGACGGCTAAGTTGCGGCGAGTGTAATAGAAAAAACTCCAAGAATACCGGGCGGTTGAAACCGCGTCGGTACAGGCAAAACCCGCCTCCGCAGGTTGAAGAATGGGCGGTAAAAATGGCGGTAAAAATTACATTGTTTTCTTCAGTCCGCAGAGGCGGACATCGTTTGACTTTCTGGCGGTTTCAACCGCCGGATTTTCTAAGTAAAAAGCAGAAATCAAAAGATAAACTCTTATGTCTTACAGTCAATTTACGACCATCGGCAAGGTTAAAGAAGCCTTCAATCTCGTAGTAGTTGAAGGAATCAGATTTTTGCCAGAAATCGAGCCGATCGCACCCGCGACAGCCTTACAGACCATGCTGGAGACAAATTTGCCTTGGGCGATCGCCACTAGCACAGAAAAAGCCCGTTCAGAAGCTATTATTAACCCTGTCTTGCTGGAAGTTCGCAACATTCTGAACCAACAAATCAGCGTGTTTTCGGGTGAAGAATTTAATGTCGATGCTACTGTTGGACTTACAGGAGTTTGCGATTTTCTGATCAGCCGTTCCCCCGAACAGTTAGAAGTTGAGGCCCCGGTAATTGTGATGGTGGAAGCTAAAAAAGGAGATTTGAAAGTAGGTTTGGGGCAGTGTATTGCTGAAATGGTGGCGGCCCAAAGGTTTAATGAAGCAAAAGGTCGATCGATCTTAGCCATCTACGGCAGTGTTTCTAGCGGCACAGCTTGGCGGTTTCTCAAGCTAGAAGGGCAAATAGTGACGATCGATCTTACCGATTATCCGCTACCTCCAGTCGATAAAATATTGGGATTTTTAGTCTGGATGGTGCGCCAAAATTAGCATATATCAAATCTGCGTTAAAAACCCCGATCGGAGTCGGCGGTTTCAACCGCTACTAAACAACCAAAGTCCGAACAGAGGGATTAAAAAGAAATAATTCAAGGCTATCCAGTAAGGAATCGCCCCTGAATCGATCTTATTAGACCTCTTGCAAAAAAAATATATGTTATAATTAAAGGTTTTGAGTTTTAGACCCCAGAGCTAACTCATAATTGTAAAGTGCTGATATAACCTGCAATCTGCTTCACTTAAGCCAAACCCTTTATTATAGCATAAAATTATTTTGCAAGAGGTCTATTCGATTACCTGAGATTCCACACGCCTGTATTTACCCGCCAAACGTTCTCGACGCTGGCGGCGGTTGTCAGCTTCAAATATGGCAATTGCTTCATCTAACTTCAAATTGAAAGCGTCAAGCTGTCGGCAGACTTCACGCATCTTTTCAACGTGTCGCTTTCTGGTTTCAGCGTCGGGGATTCTAGGTTGTTGATTCATCGTAAGTTCCAATCCATTTTGATTTCTTGAATGCTTGCTGCTGAGGCATCGACAATGGCCTCTCCGTCTTCTATCGTGCCATACAGAAAGGTTAACGTATCCGCAGTCGCAGCGGGTTGAGATTCTGCCACCTGCTGCAAAAGCCTGTACAAACGATTGTAAGAGGTTCTCAACCTTTCCTTAATATTATCCAGAGATTCTAGTTCGGGGAGTGTCGCTTCTGTCTCGCCAAACTGCTGCATTAAAATATATTCTGTGGCGGTTGTTTCGTTGAGGATTTCCACTAGCCGCCGCTGCAATGTGAAAATTGTGTTCAGGATGTCATCAGGTAGCTTTGCCATTGTCCTTAATTTTTAGGGATAACAACTTAACACAATATATCAGAATGTTTGATCGTTACCAGGCTCTGCCTGGTAATGCAGGTGCGGAGGCTCTGCCTCCTTTTATCTAGTAACTTACAGAAGAGAGGACTGTAGGAGGTGTTTAAGTTATTAAATTTTAGATTCTTAACACAATATAGCAGAATGTTTGCTTCCTTATATTTGAGTTTGAATCAAGAGCGATCGCAATCCCAATTACCACATTTAAGCCTAACTAAAAGCATCCAAGTTACAATCTCCCGCATCGATCCGTGAGGTCGCTTTCTTCAATCCTCCAATCTCAAATCGATCGCACTTCGCATCGCCAATAACGCCGTTCCATAAGCAGCCGCAGTCTGAACAGGAGTTTCCACCGGCACTTTCAAATACCGCTTTCTGATCGCACTCCAAACCGCATTTTTTGCGCCACCGCCAGCAGTATAAACCTTTGTCAAAGGAGTTGCACCCAAGTCCTGCAATAATTGATATCCCCGCGCTTCAATCCGCGCGATACTTTCTAGCAAACCGTGCAGAAATTCCACAAAATCAGCGGGACGCGGTTCGAGTCTGGGCGCTAAATTCGGGTCATTAATTGGAAAGCGATCGCCCTTTTTTAACAATGGGTAATAATCCAGCAAATTCTCTTGTTCGGTATTAATTTGTGTGCTATAATTAGCTAATTCAGCATCAGTAAAAAAGTGTCGCAGCACCGCACCTCCGGTATTAGAAGCGCCTCCAACCAACCACAAATCGCCTAATTTATGGCTGTAAATCCCGTATCGAGAATCATCTACGCGGGTATGACTTAACAGTTTGACGGCTAAAGTAGAACCGAGAGAAGTTACTGCTTCTCCTGGTAAATTGACACCGCTTGCTAAAAATGCTGCAATACTATCGGTTGTGCCGGCACAAACTGTACAATCGCGGGGAAATCCGAAGCGACTCCTCACTTCATCTTGAACTTCCCCCACAGGCGTGCCCGGTGCGACAACGTGCGGCAATTTAGGCGTTGCAGCGCCCGCAATTCCCTGGATCAGCCAATCGGGATAGCACAAAGTATCAACATCGAAACCGAGTTTTAAAGCATTGTGATAGTCGCTAATTCCTAATTTTCCGTGCAGCAAAAATGCCAGCCAATCAGCTTGATGCAGGAAAACCGTAGGGGCGGTGGATGATGCGTGCCCGCCTTCCTGCCACCACAGGAGTTTTGCCAGACTGGATGTAGCGCTTAATACTGTGTGGTTATCCGGGGCGATCGCCAGCAACGTCTCTGTCACGGCTGCACCGCGCGCATCGTTGTATAAAATGGGTTCGCATACGGGTATACCGTCAGTATCGCACAGCATGACAGTGGAAGATGTGCCGTCAAGGGCGATCGCCCTTACCTGATTGCGGATGGTTGGGGGGATTTGCTCAATTACAGCCGAGAGTGCATTTTGCCACACCGAGGGTAATTCAGTCTGTTGTTGCCCGTTGTTGGCAAAAGTATATTCAGTCTCACAATGGATTGTACCCTGGGAGTCGATGATTGTCGATCGCGCGCCCGTAGTACCGAAATCTATTCCCAAATAAAGATTCATTTGCCACTCCCGCGATTTTTCCTCTACTTGACGAAACCACAAAGTTTATTTGCATCCTACCTCTAGTTGTTTAATGATATCTCTGACTTTTATTGGCATTTATTATTAATGTAAGTAACAGGTAATGAAATGATGAAAAGCCGATAACTTCGTAAAAAAAGGTTCTCAAAAAAAGACTTAACAAATGGCTGAAATCGCTATAAATTACAGCTTACAGCTCTTGATGCGAGAGCAGAACCATAACGCCACTTCACACCCAAACCCCGGAACCCACCCCACCACCCACACAGTTGCCTAGGGAGGTGGCCCTCTGGTGCTTGCAGATTAAAGGTTAAATCATCGTACTCCAACCAATCTTTCCTCCCCTTTTTCCTCTTGCGCCAACCGACGCGATCGCCTAGCTTCTTTTCAGTATCCCAATCAACTTTGCCGCCCACTTCCAACCAATTTTTTTTCTGGACGCTAAAACCAAAGCGACCCTGACTATATTTTACCCACAACTGGTCGATCGTCCGCAAATCATCGCAAGGAAAATTATCAATTGAACCCGTATCAAAATAATCTTCCTTCTCCCGTCGAGCAGCTTTCAGCATTACCTTTATTGTTTCCTGATCCGCCTCTTTCCACTTTCCTGCTGCTAATAAATCCCGGAGACGAGTATAGTCAACACCCCGCGCTGATTTAAGCGAGTCTGGTGGCGGAGGAGGTGTTTGAGCTGATAATTGAGGTGATTGAGTACCAAGAGCCTGCAAAACTTCAGTAGCAGATTGATAACGTTTTTTAATAGCAGGTTGGATCATTTTATCTAAAATCTGACCCAGTTCCGAGCTGACAGATGTTTTTAAGTGTTCTCGCCACACCCAATCAAACTCGCTATCATCGAATAAATCAATCGGTTCAACCTGAGTTAACAGACACAGACAAGTCACACCCAGACTATAAATATCACTCGCATGAATCGGTTTACCGTTGGCTTGTTCTGGTGCCGTATATCCAGCCGTCCCGATCCTCGTTCCCGTTACCGCTAGAGCCGTTTGTGTCGCATATTTCGCGGCTCCAAAGTCAACTAAAACCAGTTGCCCATCTTGCTGAAGAATAATATTTTCTGGCTTGATATCTCGGTGAATAACTTGGCGAGAATGAATGAAGTCGAATACTGGCAGTAAATTATTAAGTAAATTGCGAATTTGCGTTTCGCTAAAATATCCCTGAGATTTTAGTGTTTGGGCTAAATTTTCACCGTCGATGAATTCTTGGACTAAATACTGCCGTTCATCTTGACTAAAATATGCTAATAATTCGGGAATTTGAGAGTGTTTACCCAACTGTTCAAGGCGGACTGCTTCAAGCTCAAATAGCTCAGCAGCTTTCTGGATACTAGAAGCGCCTTGAAATTGGGGGTAAAATTGTTTAATAACGCAGGGAGGTTTTGAGGGTTTATACTCGTCAACAGCTAGAAAAGTGCGCCCAAAGCCTCCTTGTCCAATGATTTTTTGGGCTCGGTAGCGATCGCCCAATAGCAGTTTATTCCCACATTCGTGACAGAAGTTTGTAGAGCCAGACGGGTTTTGCAATAGGCAATCAGGGTTTAGACACTGGCTCATAAAATATGCTTATACATTATAGATTAAAGCTTTCGATGGGATGCCAGCCCAGATGGTTTTAAATGTGAAACAGCAGATCCCGGTAAGGACACGGCATTGCCGATATGTGTCAACTTAACCCCAAAACCTTTGTATCTCTCGCTTTTATCCGAGGCCAGATCCCCCTAAATCCCCCTTAAAAAGGGGAGTAGGGGTTGACTTTGAGCGGACTCTTGTCCTCGTCAACTTAACCCCGAAAACCTTTGTATCTCTCGCTTTTATCCGAGGCCAGATCCCCCTAAATCCCCCTTAAGAAGGGGAGTAGGGGTTGACTTCTATCGGAATCTTGTCCCCCCCTTATTAAGGGGGGTTAGGGGGGATCTGGCCTTAGCAATAAACAGCAGTCTGTGAGTACGTTTGACCTTAAGTTGAGACTAATAAGCAATGCCTAAGTCCCCACTCAAAACTACTTAAACTTTTGTCCCGCACTCAGGACAAAATTTATTGCTCGAAACATTCTTCGCGCCGCAACTCGGACAATAAATCAACTCTGCAGATGGCAACGTGCTGCGTTCCGGCAAACCAACCATTTGAGCGTTACTTTTGCCCGGAACAACCATCGGATAGCAGTTTTCGTCCCGCGTCACCTTGACGTTCATCAGCACAGGACCGTCATGAGCGAGCATTTGGGCGATCGCACCCTCCAACTCATCCGGCCGCGAAACCTGCATCCCCTTCACGCCGTAAGCCTCAGCCAGCATCGCAAAATCCGGCATCCCCACAGTCATATTCGACGACGAATAACGCTCGCCGTAGAAAGCCTGCTGCCACTGCCGCACCATGCCCTGCCAGCCATTATTTACAATCACAGTCTTGACATTAATGCCGTATTGTGCTAATGTTCCCAACTCTTGAATATTCATTTGGATGCTAGCGTCGCCAGCAATACAAATGACTTGCTCGTTGGGTAGCGCCATTTTCGCGCCCATCGCCGCCGGCAGCCCAAAACCCATCGTTCCCAAACCAGCGCTGGAAATCCAGCGACGCGGCCCGTTGTTTAAGAATTGAGCCGACCACATTTGATGTTGACCGACATCCGTCGTGTAGTAAGCATCCGGCGCTTGAGTAGCTAATTCCCAAATCACCTCTTGCGGAGACAAAATGTCGGGGTAGTGAGGCACAACTAACGGATAGTCCTGTTTCCAGCGATCGATCCTGTGCAGCCATTCCGCAGTTTGTCCGGGAGTACCCGAAACACCAGTTTCCCGACAGCGGCGCAGCAAATCCATCAAAACTTGCCGGACATCTCCGACAATCGGCACCTCCGGGCCGCGATTTTTACCTACTTCCGCCGGATCGATATCGATGTGAATCACCTTCGCGCGGGCGGCAAACTCGTCTAATTTGCCCGTCACCCGATCGTCAAACCGAGCTCCGACAGCAATCAGCAAATCGCACTCGGTAACGGCAAAATTAGCGTAAGCAGTGCCGTGCATCCCCAGCATTTTCACCGACAAAGGATGTTTTTCGTCAAAAGCGCCTTTGCCCATCAGCGTTGTCGTGACAGGTAATTGGAACATCTCGGCGAGTTCCTTAATTTCCTCGTGGGCCCCGGCTGCGATCGCCCCGCCGCCCACATAAAGCAAAGGACGCTTCGCTTCCTTCAGCAAATGGATTGCTTGATTAATTTGCCGGGGATTTCCCTTCACCGTCGGCCGGTAGCCCGGAATTCTCACCGATCCCGGTTCCACCGGCAGATACTCAAACTCTTCTAAACCGACATCCTTGGGCACATCAATCAACACCGGCCCCGGCCGCCCGCTACTCGCGATGTGGAAAGCTTCAGCCACAATTCGGGCCATGTCTCTGGGGTCGCGCACTACATAGGAATGCTTGACAATGGGCAGAGTAATGCCGTAAATATCAGTTTCCTGAAACGCATCAGTGCCGATCGCCGGACGGGGAACCTGACCGGTAATAATTACCATCGGGATCGAATCCATGTGCGCCGTCGCAATCCCCGTCACCAAATTAGTTGCGCCGGGCCCGGAAGTCGCGAAACAAACCCCAACTTGTCCGGTAGCGCGGGCGTATCCGTCGGCGGCGTGAGCAGCACCTTGCTCGTGCCGCACTAGAATGTGTTTGATCGCGCCAGTTTCTTCAGCCCGGTATAGTTCGTCGTAAAGCGGCAAAATTGCACCGCCGGGATAACCGAAAATATGCTTGACACCGTGGCGGATCAAGCTATCGATTAAAGCAAATCCACCCGTTGCACGCCTGACGGCTACTTTAGTTTTTAATTGCACTGATTTTTTTCCTCAAACTAATTATGAATTTTAATGAAAGCTTTTATACTACTTTAATCTCTACGATCGAACTCTGAGAATTTAACGGCGGATATTTTACAAAAAGTTTCGCGCTGGGGCGGTTTGCGATCGTCCGATCGCAAAATTGTGGAACAGCAGAGGAAGAAAAGAAATAGAAGAAATCGCCGTTTCTATGCCGGTTTACCGCGATATGACGCTATAGGGCATTGGCCAAACAGGTCATTGGGCATTGGCCAAACAGGTCATTGGCCAAACAGGTCATTGGGCATACCTCACCACGCTTGATAACCGCTATATGTTAGAGATCGATCGCGAAAAGAAAGCCATCTTCCTTCTTCCTTCTCCCTTCTTCCTGATGACGTTATATGTTCGCTCGGAGGCGAAAGCACTAATGACTGATGACTAATGACATCTTCCATCTTCCGACGGACATCCGTTACATCCGTTACATCCGTTACATCCGTTACATCCGTTACATCCGTTACATCCGTTACATCCGTTACATAATCCGTTGCCGAACTTCTTCCTTCTTACCAAAGTTCACAGAGCATCCTTTAAGACTTTGCGAGTGTGGTGCCAAGCTGCCATGCCCATCACCGAGACCAAAAAACCCAAACTCAGCAACACGATCCGCAAACCCAAGTCATCCGATCCCACTACTTTGCTGACAGCATCCGTCAGCGGGCCGGTCAGCGCTAAAGGCAAACTCAGAGCAATATTAATCGCATTGTTCTCCAAGCCAAAGACTTTTCCCCGCATAGATTCGGGAGTTTTCTCTTGAATCAGAGCTTGCATCGGGCCGTTAATTAAGGAAGCGCCAAAACCGAACAGAGCGCTCAATCCGAATCCCAGCCAAAGCTGTCTGGTAAAAGCAAACATTCCCAACACAAAACCCATCATCAAAAAACCAATTAATGGCAAAGGTTTGTGGTGCATTCGATCGCCCCAGTGGCCCAAAAACGCCGCGCCGAAGACCATTCCAACTCCCGCAGCAGCCAGCAAAAAGCCAAATTGAGTTTCTTTGAGACCTATTTTGCCCGAAAGTGCGATCGCCAGAACTTGCAGCGCCGCAAACACCGAATACAAAATCGTCAACTGCAGCATCGCGTTGCTAACCAGGTGGTTGTGCTTCAAATAGCGCAAACCTTCCTTAAGGTCTTGCCAAGGATGGACATTTTTGGCACTGCTACCGGGATGATTTTCTTTGATGTGCATGGCATAGATCAAACCTGCGGATATCAGGTACAACCCACCCAACAAAAACTCTTGATAAGCTGGCCCGAAGCTGTGTTTGACCCAACTAAACAGCGGTTCGCCGATCGTCATCCCGACAATAATTCCGCCCATTGTGGACGAGGCGAACAGAGCATTTGCCGACATCAGTCCCTCTCGCCCCACGGCCAGGGGGATTGCCGCCGCCTCTGCTGGAGCAAAAAATTGCGTTACAGTAGAGACCAAAAACGTAATCACCAGCAACACAGCAAAAGTTTTGGGCAAAAACGGCAAAGCTACAATCAACACGGCTCGAATCACGTTACAGGCAATCAGCATTTGCTTTTTGGAAAAGCGGTCTACCACAATACCGGCCGCGGAACCAAAGAAGATCGCCGGCAGCGTGTAGGCGATCATCACCGCTGACAGCATTGAATTTTCCGAATACTGCCAAGAAACAGGCCAGGGGCGGTAATCGCCGGTTTTCAGCAGAATAATCAGCAATACGTAAAAGATTTTATCCGCCACTTGGGCCAATAACTGGCCCGTCCACAAGGCGAGGAAGGGGCGATTTCTCAGTAGGGCATCAAGCCCGCTGCGGTCAGGGGGAGGGCTGGCTGGGTGCATAGGAATAGTTTAACTGACCGCCTCTAGCAATTATAGTTTTCAGCAATACGTGCAAATCTGACATAGCAAAGCGGAAACTCGGAAAACTCCTGTCTCCTGCGTTCTTTTTCTGTTTTAGCAGATCGGCGGGGGACGGCTGCTGCTGTCTTCTTAACTCTACCGCGATCAGCCGGAGCCGAGAACCCGCGCGCCCGGAAAATCCGAGAAGATTGTTAAAGGTTGGCGTGCATTTCATCGCGAGTACAAGATAGGGTAATATACTTGACAAAATACTTGCTGCTGGCAGTGATCTTAAAAGATGTCACGCCGATTAAGTAATATAACGAAGGTACTAACTGTTAGGAGTGAGAAACTTGAAAAAGGTTGAAGCTATTATTCGCCCCTTTAAACTAGACGAAGTGAAAATCGCACTCGTCAATGCTGGTATTGTGGGGATGACTGTTTCTGAAGTTAGAGGTTTTGGCCGTCAGAAGGGCATGACAGAACGCTATCGCGGTTCTGAGTACACCGTTGAGTTTTTGCAAAAGCTCAAGGTCGAGATTGTTGTGGAAAACGATCAGGTTGACATGGTGGTTGATAAAATTATCGCGGCTTCCCGCACGGGCGAGATTGGCGACGGCAAGATTTTCATCTCTCCTGTAGAACAAATTATTCGGATTCGGACTGGGGAAAAGAACTTGGAGGCAATCTAAGATACTGGGGCATTGGGCATTGGCCAAACAGGCCAAACAGGCCAAACAGGCCAAACAGGGCATTGGTCATTGGTCATTGGTCATTGGTAACTGCCAACGAAAAACCTCTTTCCTGTTTAGTTCTGATACCAAGCGTGTCAATATCCAATGCCACAGTTACCCCATGTTTTGGCTTTTTTCCTCATTAGGGGTTGACAATGTTGGCTAGCTGTGGTATTAGAGCCAAGAATGCTCGACCGCGGTGAGAGCGCGATCGCTTGATATCCGGTGTCATTTCGGCAAAAGTCTGTTGCTGTGCGGGTACGTAGAAAATGGGGTCATATCCGAAACCTCCCGTACCGCGAGGAGTGTGGAGGATTTCGCCCCGGCAAATTCCTTCAACTTGCAAGGCAATTGTACCGTCGGGACGGGCGATCGCGATCGCGCAAACAAATTGTGCTTCCCGGTTTGGTTCGTTTCCCAATTCTTTGAGCAGCCGAGATATCCTGTCAGCATCGCTTGAACCGTACCGCGCCGAGTAAATCCCTGGTTGACCATCGAGTGCATCTACCATTAAACCAGAATCATCGGCGATCGACCATTCGCCAGTTGCTTTGGCAATTTCAGAAGCTTTCAAGCAAGCATTAGCAATAAACGTTTCCCCAGTTTCCTCAATTTCCAACTCTTCCGGTTTCAGGCGCAATTCCCACCCCAAATCCTGAAGATAAAGCTGCATTTCCTTAAGTTTACCCGGATTGCCCGTAGCCACAATTAGCAATTTATTATTTGTCATCAGTCGATTATGCCTTTCAAAAAACTTTGATCCGTTTATCTACGGTACTAAAGTATAATTTACAGCTTAATTGTTCAATAAACACAACTAAAAACCGATTGTGATAGTTGAGGAGGCCGAATGTGGATTCTATAGTAATACTCTTTCATTTATGAATAAGAAAGATTTTTTTTAACCGCAGAGGGCGCAGAGAACGCAGAGAAGAAGAATGGAGAAATAAGTGATATCAAATCCGTTGACATCGGAATTATTCATCTCTATCTCTTCTTTTCCTCTGCGACCTCTGTGGTCTCTGCGGTTAAAAACTCTAATTTTTCTGTGCCCAAGCTTTCGCCCAATTCAAGTTGTGCATCACGTCTTTCAAGGTCGCCGCTTCGGAATACAGCCGCAATACTGGTTCGGTTCCGCTAAATCGAATTAACAGCCAACTTCCGTCGGCTAATCGGAATTTATATCCGTCTACTTTGTTGCAATCTATAACTGCTTTGCCGGCGATTTCTGTTAATGGTTGATTTTGCAGCAAATCCAGCAAGCGCGCTCTTTCTTCCATGTTTGCTAGGTGCAAGTCGATTCTGTCATAAGCTGAAGTAAAGCTTGTTTCTTGTTGCAGTCCGCTGTAAATTGCGCTTAAGTCTTCCCCGGATTTGACGACTGCTTCTAACAAGTACAGGGCTGACAGTAAAGCGTCTCTTTCGGGTATGTGGGTTCCGTAGCCGATTCCTCCTGATTCTTCGCCGCCTACTAGGACTTTGGTGGTTAACATTCTATCGGCTATATACTTGTAGCCGATCGGCGTTTCAAACAATGGTAAGCCGTAAAGTTGGGCAATTTTGGGCATGATGTCGGAACCGCTGACGGTTTTGATGACTTCTCCGGTGAAGCCGCGCCGTTTTGCTAGGTGTTCGATTAATATGGGAACTAGGATTTGTGAACTGAGAAAATTTCCTTGGGAGTCAACGGCTGCTATTCGATCGCTATCTCCGTCAAATACAAATCCGATCGACAAACCAGAGCTTTTTCGCTGGTGAGTCCGCATCACGCGGAACAACTGCGACAGGTAGCGCGGTAAAGGTTCTGGTGCACCGCCACCAAACAGCGGATCGCGATCGCTATTGACTTCATGCACTGGAACTTCTAATATTTGAGCTAAGCCGCCCGCCGCCGCGCCGTGCATTACATCTACAAATACTGTAATTTTACTGGATGCAATTGCCTCTTTTATCGCTTCAATATCTACCATTTCCCGCAAGGTTTTGCAGTAAGCCGGCCAAGGATTGAAATTCTCCAATTTTCCGGGAGTTGCTGCGAGTGTGGCTGGATTTTCGAGTTTTTCTTCTATCTGTTGCGTAACTTCGGGCGAAACTGAACCGCCAAACCCGCCCTTGACTTTTAACCCTAAATATGCGCCGGGATTGTGGCTGGCTGTCAGGACGATCGCACCCAAAGCATTTAATTGTTTGGCCGCTAAACTGAAAGCTGGAGTTGGAGCATAAGAATCGCTCAGTAATACGTCAAATCCGGCGTTTTGGACGGCAACAGCCGCTGTTTGGGCAAAATCTTCAGCCAGAAATCGGCGGTCGTAACCGACAATTACAGTACCGCTGCTGGCATTATTGCCGCCTGTTTGTGCGAGAACTTGTGCCGCTAAGGGAGCGACTAACGCTACGCGATCAAATGTAAAATCGTCAGCAATGATGCCGCGCCAGCCATCTGTACCGAATTTAATAGGATTCATTTAGTCACAAGTCATGAGTCACCTGTCTATTTTATGGGGTTATTTGTCGATCGTCACTAGAAACTGATAACTGTTGACTGTTGACTGCTGACTCTCATTAGCCTTGTTTGATAGTTATGTTGGGTTTCATCTCTCAACCCAACCTACTGACAACTGTCAACTGCCAACTGTCAACTGTCAACTGCCAACTGTCAACTGTCAACTGACTAAAAGAATGCCGGTTGGTGGCGGATCAAATTCAAGAATTCTTCGCGAGTTTTTTGTTCCTCTTGAAACACGCCCAACATGGCACTCGTCACCGTCCAAGCACCAGGTTTTTGTACACCCCGCATTGTCATGCACATATGGCTGGCTTCCATTACCACAGCTACTCCCTGCGGTTCCAATATTGTCTGAACTGCTTCGGCAATTTGGCGCGTCAAACGTTCTTGCACCTGCAATCTGCGGCTGTACATCTCGGCAATTCGGGCTAATTTGCTCAATCCCACTACTTTTTGGTTGGGAATGTAAGCAATGTGAACTCGGCCCATAAACGGCAGCATATGGTGTTCGCACATACTGAATACGCTGATGTCTCGTACCAGTACCATTTCGTTGTGACCTTCGTCAAAGATAGCGCCGTTGAGGAGTTCTTCGAGGGATTCACTGTAACCACTGGTGAGAAACCGCATTGCTTCTGCTACCCGTTTTGGGGTTTTGAGCAATCCTTCGCGTTCGGGGTCTTCTCCTACTCCCAACAGCATTGTCCGAACGGCCTCCATCATTTCTTCTTGGCCTACTTCTGACGGTTTCGGTACGTGGGATTCTTGACCGTTCGAGGAATTGCGATCTGGTCGAGTTGGGATGCGCGGGGTGTTGTTGTCTGCGGTTTCTGAAAGTTTCATGCTGTCAGTCGAGATTGAGTTTGATCCATTGGAACTGGTGTTTGATGAAATTGTCATAAGAAGTTGGTGTAAGGGTGAATCGATTTTGGATTGGGGGATATAGCTAGAGATTCAAAGATTGTTGAATTCGAGAAAAATCCAGCAGTCTAAAATCTCAAGTTCACAAAACTCCTGCGTTGGACATGAGGGTGATTTCTTCAATTACTGCACTTGCTGGCAACTGAACTGCGTGCAGAATTGATTGGGCGACGATTTCTGGGGTTAACATGGCACTGCGATCGAAGTCGGCTTGCATAGTTTTTGTGTCCCACATCGGAGTATTGACAGAACCCGGACAGATTGCTGTTACGCGAATTCCGTGAGCCCGTTCTTCGGCGGCTAAGGTTTTAGACAAAGCCATGAGACCGAATTTGCTGACGCAGTAGGCCCCCCAGTTGGGGAAGGTTTGGTTGCCGGCGATCGAGGAAACGTTGATGATGATTCCCGATCCGCGATCGCGCATTCCCGGCAAAATTCCTAAAATGCACTGCCAGACGCTTGTAAGATTGAGGTCTAGAACGCTCTGCCAGTCGGTTAGGGATGTTTCGGTCAAGGAGCCTGTATACCCCATGCCAGCGCTGTTGACTAGGATATCTACGGGCCCGAATTGAGAGGCGATCGCGCTGATGCCGCTTTGCACTTGCTCAATTTTTGCCAAGTCTAAGGGATAAGCTTCTGCTTTCACTCCAAATTCTCTGGCTGCTGTGGCAACGGCTTCTAGGTTTTCTGACTTTCGGCTAACTAAAGCTAGATTTATGCCTTCAGCAGCGAACGCTAGAGCCGTCGCTTTGCCAATACCGCTGCTCGCTCCGGTAATCAGAGCCTGCTTTGTTGTTCGATCGTTCATTAAATTTCCTGATACTTTCGATCGGCAAATCTTTAAAGCGTTGCAGCCTGCTTTGGCAAATTAGCAAGCTGTTGGCTGCGGGTGATAACAGTTAATTATGAGATAAACATTAAGAACTGTTAAGCCGCTGTCACCTGAGAAATTATAACACTGCTGACGGATTAGCAGAATTATCGGTTGCGAGTTATGAGTTACTCGCTTGAAGTTAAGAGGTTTTTGACTCATAACTCTCTGCTCGATCGACTCAAGCAGCAATTTCAGTGAACACACCGATGTCGCGAAACTTTTGATACCGGAGTTGTCGGCGCTGCTGGCCCGTAAGCTGACTTAGTTCTGCTAAGTTTTCCAACAAAGCTTGTTTAAGCATGGACGCAGCTTTGAGGGGATTCGAGTGAGCGCCACCAACTGGTTCTGGTACTATCTGATCTAGAACGCCGAGGTTTTTCAAATCCCAGGAAGTGATTTTCAGGGCTTCTGCCGCCAAGTTAGCTTTGCCAGAGTCTTTCCAGAGAATGGCGGCACAAGCTTCGGGGGTGGCGACGGTATACACAGAATGTTCTAACATCAACAGCCGCTCGCCGACACCGATACCCAAGGCTCCGCCGGAACCGCCTTCGCCGATGACTGTGCAAATAATCGGAACGTCGAGGCGAAACATTTCTCGGAGGTTACAGGCGATCGCCTCTCCTTGTCCAAGCTGTTCAGCTTCTAAGCCCGCCCAAGCCCCCGGAGTGTCGATAAAGGTGAAAATTGGCATCGAGAAGCGATCGGCGTGTTCCATCAACCGCAGGGCTTTGCGGTAGCCGCCGGGAGCTGCCATACCGAAGTTGCGGGCGATATTGTCTTTAGTGTCGCGCCCTTTTTGATGGCCGATGATGACTGTGGGACGCCCGTCTATGCGGGCAATTCCGCCCACTAGGGCAGGGTCGTCTCCGCCGCACCGATCGCCGTGAAGCTCGATCCACTCGTCGCTAATTGCCTGAATGTAATCGAGAGTGCTGGGGCGGCGCGGGTGACGGGCGAGTTGCAGCCGCTGCATGGGGGACAAGCTGCTGAAGATTTCTTGTCGCAGTTGGGCAGAGCGAGCTTCGAGTTTGCGGATTTCGTCGGTGACATCGACGCTGTTTTCTGCAGCGAGTTCGCGAATCTGGTGAATTCGGGTTTCGAGTTCGGCCAGTGGTTTTTCAAAATCTAGGAGTAGTGGTTTACGGTCTGAGTTTGGCACGCTGATAATTTCTATAAGGTTTTGTCAGGTTTTGTCGATCGACTATTTCCAGATCCTACCCTGTCAGGGGATACTGAAAAAGAGGGGAAATTTGGAAGTTTTAAATTTTGAATTATGCTTGGCTTACTAAGCTGGTTGAACATCAGAGACTTGAGCCTCGTTTTTTGCTACACTATTTTTGCTTGCTTCTGATTTTTACCATAAAGAATTGGTTTAAAGCCCCAAGCCTGATCTGGAGAAATTAAAAGAAGACTATTCATTACTCCAATCCTCTTCCTTCCAGGTAGAGGTCGCTATCTTGCGGTCAACTGTCAACTGTCAACTGTCAACTGTCAACTGAAGCCCCTATTTCCCAGCGCCCCTGGGTTCCCCACCGCCACAAAAGACCTAACCCTGCTGAACTTTTCCCAAGTCCAAAAAGCGACACCAGCGCGTTCATCGAAATCACCCCTTGGGAAGCTTTAACAGCCCTGTCTATATTACATTTTGTCGCCAACTATCAAATATCCGAAGAATTAAATACAAACTCTTGCCACCAATCACATCCGCTTGTTCCGAACTACAAACTACTTTTCTTCGGGTCGTGCGATCGGCTGTAATATTAATAGTTAACTGTTGAAAATTCACTATTAACTGTCCTAAAAAAAGTTACTGGTTATTATCAGAAAAACTTTCCTCAATAACCAATAACCACAACAAATCACATCAAACTGACATTAATAAAGGTCTGAAACCATGCTTGACAGAAATATGACCGATTTGCTCCATCTTTTCCACAGTAATTTGATTCCGTCCCCAAGAAAAATTGGTATACATTTTTTCAAATTCCAGCAGCATTGATTCAGCAAAACAGGCAAACAACTGTCGGCCAGGTACATCCATATTGACAATCTTCATAATTTTCCACTCAATATCGAGGGAATGCTCCACAATCCCGCCATTTAGTACGTAAATTCCGGGATGCTGAACCTGAGTTGCCAAATTTTTCGGATAGCCACCGTCAATCAATAAACAGGGTTGCTTCAATGTCTTAGGGTTAATTTCTACTCCCTTTGGCATACTGGCTACCCAGACTACAATATCCGCTTGGGGCAGGGCTTCTTCCAAATCCATGATTTTGCCTCGCCCTAATTCCGATTGCAAATCTTGCAATCGTTGTTTGTCGCGGGCAATCAGCAACAATTCTGCTACATTTGTTTTGACATTGAGCCAGCGACACACAGCACTGCCAATATCGCCAGTAGCACCGCAAACCGCTACAGTGGCTTTTGAAAGTTCAATTCCCAATTTTGGGGCTGCTTGTTCTACTTGGCGGCAGAGGATGTAAGCCGTGTGAGTGTTACCAGTAGTGAAGCGTTCAAACTCCAACTTGAGATTGCGAATTTGCTTAATTTGCTGCAAGTTGAAAGTCTCAAAAATGATCGAAGAAAAGCCGCCTAAAGCAGTGATGTTAATCCCGTTTTTTTGAGCGTGTGCCATCGCATTAAGGATTTTGCGAGTGGCTGCTTTAATCCGGCGAGTGGCTAGCATTTCCGGCAGAAAACATGACTCCACATAGCGGCCTTCTATTTTTTGCCCGGTGATGCTAGTGACAGTGATATGATCAACTATTTGGGGCGGTGCGCTGCACCAAAAATCGAGACCTTGATCGGCATATTCTGGATAGCCCAGCTCGTTAGCTACTGATTGGGCGTGTTCTAAGCTGGTTAAGTGACCGATTAGACCAAACATTAAGTTGTCAAATGAAGGAAGATTGAAGAAGAAGGAAGAAGGAAGAAGGAAGAAGGAAAATTTGCTAATTAAAAATGAGATGCCTCATTTTTGATTTTTAATTCTTTTCCCATTCCTTATTTCCCAATTAACTAGGCTGCGAGACCTTGTGCTGACATCCGCATGATGTCGCGGTTGTTAAAGCCAATGTTACCTAGGGCTTCGCCGTAGGCAATCATAAAGTCTTCGATTAAAGCGTCTTTTTCCATACCCAAAACGCGAGCATCGTCTGCGACAGAGTTTAGCAGTCTCCAGATGATGGGCAGGTTTTGGCGGTTTGCAGCTTCGAGTTCGGCTTTGGATTCCTCAAAGTGAGCTTGCAGCCAGACTTCCCCAAAGTTGAGGTGGCTGTATTCTTCTTTGACGACGCCTTCGGTGATTTTGCGAGCAAAGTCATCGGCGACGGGGATGTAGATGTTGTAAGCTGCGATCGCAAAACACTCGATAATTAGTGATTGAATCAGCAAGCAAGTTACAATCTGACCATCCGCCGCGGCCGTTTGGAAGTTTCTGTGCAAATCCGAAAAGAATTCCTTGGCAAATACCATGTCCGGTGTGACTTTGAGATTCCGGCCACAAGCTTGGAAGCCTTTCATGTGGCGGTTCTCCATCTTGGACAAGCCAACTAACTCTGCTTTTTTGTCAGCCAACAGTTCGGCCAGTGTCAGGTAATTGTCGTGAGCTTCTTGTTCGCCTTCAATCACAATGGCGTTGATGCGGCTGTAAGCATCTTTGTAAGTTTCGGTTTGAAAGTCAATTGTTGGGCTAGCCTCAAGCTGGGGCATAGATATGTAGTCTCCTCATATAAGCTTGTGGGATGTCTGGAAACCCCTTTAAAATTGGGGGTCAGTGACAGTGCACTTTACCTTTTTTGAACGCACCCCATCTAAATCAGAGATTATAGCTGAGGATTCTTTCGACAAAGAACTTTTCTTTGACGTTCCGGGAAAAACTGGCGTCCTCAGCGTGTTTGGCGGAGTTTTGCCGTCGAACACTCCAGAAAGACTATCGCTAGAATGCTATCTATTTACTAATTACTTGAATTAGTCGTTAGTCGATCTTTTGCCCGGAAATAGATGAGAGAAATACGGTCTATGTCTCCACCTTTCAGGGTTTTACATTACCAACTCTATCTATAACATTATATCCTAATCCCAACTTCCTCCCTAGGTAGTCCTTCTTTCCTTCTACGACTATTATGTTGTTGTATGGGAATCTGGGATGCGATCGGCTTTGATAACCTCACAGGCTTATTATTTTAGGTTAATTCACAAATTTATGGGTAAATCCTTTGACAGGTCTCAAGCGCTGGAACTTCTGAGTTTTATTTTGTTGCTGGCGGGGGCTGCGCTGGTGCTGCTACCGCTGGCTGCTGTATTTTTCATTTCTGTATCACCATCTGGTGTCGGTGTCAAGGCCACAGGCCTGACTTTTGCGAACTATCAGGAGGCTTGGCGACGTGGCAATTTTTTGTTGGCATTTGTTAATTCTACTCTAGTGGCGATCGCAGTGACGGGTTTTCAGGTTGTGACTTCTGCTTTGGCCGGTTATGCTTTGGCCAGGCTGAAGTTTCGGGGGCGACAGGCCGTAGTTTTGGGGGTTTTGGCGACGCTGGTAATTCCGTTTCAGCTTTTGGTGATTCCCATTTTCTTGGTTTTGAAGTCGGGCCATCTGCTGAATACTTACGGGGCGCTGATTTTGCCGACGGCGGCTAACGGTTTTGGGATTTTTCTGCTGCGCCAGTATTTTATGACAATTCCGGTGGAGTTGGAGGAGGCGGCAATGCTGGATGGGGCTAACCGCTGGCAGGTTTTATGGCAGGTGATGTTACCTTTGGCCCGCCCTGCTTTGGTGACGCTGTTTTTGTTTACCTTTATCGGGGAGTGGAATGATTTGTTTAAACCGCTGGTGTTTACCACCCGGCCGGAGTTGCGGACTGTGCAGTTGGTTTTGGCTGAGTTTCAGGAACAGTTTACTAGCAGTTGGCAGTTGTTGATGGCGGCGGTGGTAATTGGAACAGTGCCGATGGTGTTGCTGTTTTTGGCCGGTCAACGGCAGTTTATTCGGGGGATTGCGGCGACGGGGATTAAGAATTGAGTTGGAGATGCTTGGCAATTAAGTTTGTAGTCATTTGTGGAACCATTCTCAAGAACAGGCAAGATGCCTGTTCCACAAAGAGTGAACTTTCTTGTGGAACAGACATCTTGCCTGTTGCTGACATTGATGCCTGTTCCACAAAGAGTGAACTTTCTTGTGGAACAGGCATCTTGCCTGTTGCTGACATTGGTGCCGCTAGGTGAGTTTGTAGTCACGCGGCGATTGAACTCGCTACTATACAAACAAAATTCACTCCAAGCAGACTAATAGATAAAGGGCATATCAAAGCTGTATTATGTGAATCTATGCAAAAACTCGGTTTATTTTTATTTATCGTATCTTTTCTACCGTGGCTCGCAATCTTGTTTGTTGTGCCATTCCTGCCGCTGGACATTACCCAAAAAACTACTTTATCTGTCGTTCTGGCTGTTGGGGCGGAAGTTTGTTTTTGGATTAGCGTAGTGCTGTTGGGGAAAGAAGTAGTTACCAAATATCGGCGTTATTTGCATCCCCGGTATCTTTGGAAAAAAATCAGAAATTTTAACCGCAGATGAACAGGGTTCGACGCCGATAATGAGCCTGGAGATTGGCGTTTATCTGCGGTCAAGGTTGAGCTATTCGCTGAAAATTTGCAAGCGAATAGAGCGTTCTCCATCTCCGAAATCTACTTCAATTTTTTCTCCCGAAAGACTGTCCAAGCATCCCAAAAGCAACCGTAAATTCGGTGTACTTGCTCCTGTATCCACGTACAATCTATCTGCTAAACTGCCTAAACGCTTCCAAATGGTGTAGAGTTTGACTACTGTTTGTTCTAGCTGTGCGGCTTGTTTTACAACGTCGGCGGTGGTTCCCAAACAGCCTACTCGCAAAGATTCTTCTAAGGCCATTTCCATGTCTAAATGAGACTGATTGAGAGCTTGCACTTGGGCGGCGGCGTCGAGATATTTTGATAAGTTCTTGGCGTCTGAAGTTAGCTGTTTTACTGTATCTAAGTCGGGATTTTCTGCTACTTCTTTTTGAATTTCGCTTTGGTGAGATGGAGAGAGTTTCTCCATTTCTTTGACTAAAGGAGCGAGATAACGGGAAGGAAGTGAACCGCTAGATGCTTTTTCTTTGACTTCTTCTGGCAATAAATCTGAGTTCATTGCCATCCATTCGTCGGAGAGTTGTTTGACTTCGCGGCGGGTGATGCGATCGCCACTTGCTGCGGCATCTGTTACCATTTGCTGCACTTCGGGAGATGCTTTTGCGGTTTCTACAAAGGCTCTTTTGCTGAAGTTTCTAATAGAATTTGGATCTAAATCTCCTTGTTGGATCAGAGTGTCGGCACTATTAGCTAATTCTATCAAAGAATAGGCTTGACTTTTGCCAATTTCTCTTTCTTTGAGCCAGTTCAAAAAGCCTGTACCGCGTCCTTCGCCGCCTTTTTTTTCTCTGTCTCGGACTGTTCGGAGAATGCGTCCCCGCCAAATGTCGGTTTGCAAGTCGAAGCGATCGCACACTTTCCAGGCATTGTCAACCTGATTTTCAAAGTCAAAGTCTGGTAGTTGTTCGTCTTCGGGGTCTGGTAATTGGAAGTTGATGTCGGTAAAGCCGTTGAGGGCTTCTGCAAGTTCTGCGGGATTTAGGGGGACTTCAGCCATTAGGAAAAATTTGTGTAGTGCAACAGCCGGTTTAATTGGGAACTTGCACGGGTTGACAGTTGAGACGCTATATGTAGCGGTAAGGCAGGCAAAATTTACCTACTAATAGAGTTTTTGTGCAAGTCATATTATTATTGCACGATGGAGGGCGATCGGCGAAAAGATACCCAAAATGACTCCGGGCACGCACCTGATGGGACTTGAGGGGAGTGCTGGCTGTGCGGGGATTGATTTAAAGTGAATTATGAAATTAAAGGAACTAATAAAATGCTGGAAACTAGCAAACGTTAGGAGCACTCTATCCCTTTGTTAGCCTAGAATTGAGAAAATAAGCTAAAGGAAAAGTGCCAGGTCAGAACAAGACATCGCTAATATTATTGCGATCGAACCGGGTAAGCGTGGCGGTAAACCTTGTATTCGAGGTCAAACCCTCAGTTCCGCAGTCCGGCAGGGGTTTAAACCCCTGCCTCAAAGCGAAAGTCCTCGGTCGAGGACTAAGAAGAAGACGAAGACTTTTAAACTCATTAGTCCTCTTTGAGAGGACTTTCGCTATTAGACAGGGAATTGATTCCCTGGCGGACTCGCGGATGGTGGGTTTAAGTTGTCACAAATGCAACTCGGTAAAAAACCCGGTTTCTTTGTCGGAGTGCGTAAGTCCTGTTTAATCGGCCAGATTCGTTGTTAAAATAAAATTTTGTCAGGGGCATCGCTACAACTAGCATCGCAATGAAAAAATAGCCACTATCTCCCTGCGTAAAGTCATGCCCCAAGACTTCTCCGGTAAAAATCTCCGAGGCCGCAACTTCAAAGGTCAAAACCTCACAGGTGCAAAATTCATCGGTGCAGACATCCGAGGCGCAAACTTCACCAATGCCATCCTCAAAGAAGCTGACTTCACCCGTGCCAAAGCTGGACTCCAACGCCGCTGGACAATTTTTCTAGTAACTATCTCGCTATTTCTATCGGTAATATCGGGATTGATGTCAGGCTTTGTTAGTGTTTGGGTAGCAGTTTTGTTGACTCCAGATATCATCAAACAGTACACCAATCTTCCCGGTGTAGTTCTGTTGATAGTTTTGGCAATCTTGTTTATAGCTATTATCCGCCTAGCTTTGGGGGCAGCGGCAGGGGCAGCGGCAGGGGCAGCGGCAGTGGCAGGGGCAGCGACAGCGGCAGCGGCAGGGGCAGTGGCAGTGGCAGGGGCAGCGACAGCGGCAGGGGCAGCGGCAGGGGCAGCGGCAGGGGCAGCGGCAGTGGCAGTGGCAGTGGCAGCAGCAGTGGCAGGGGCAGGGGCAGTGGCAGGGGCAGCGACAGTGGCAGGGGCAGTGGCAGGGGCAGCGGCAGTAGCAGGGGCAGGGGCAGTGGCAGGGGCAGCGGCAGTGGCAGCGGCAGTGGCAGTGGCAGTGGCAGGGGCAGGGGCAGGGGCAGTGGCAGGGGCAGGGGCAGCGGCAGGACTAGGTATTTACGTTGCTTGGCGTGCCCGGGCTGGGGATGAGAAACACGCCTTTGTTCGCAAAATCGCCATTGTCTTTGCCGCTACAGGTGGCACTAGCTTTCGCAATGCCGATTTAACTGATGCCAATTTCACTGAGGCAACTTTCAAAAGTACAGATTTTAGAACAGCTAATCTCACTCGCACTTGCTTCCGCAATACAGAAAAGCTCGATCGCGCGCGAGTCGGTAATTCGATATTAGCTGATACCCGGATCAGAGAATTACTCATCACTGGCAATGGCTACAAAAAATCCTATGTCGGTGCGAATCTCCAAGGAGCCAACCTGACAGGAGTTAATTTCAACGAGGCTAATCTCAAGCAGGCTAACCTCAGCGAAGCAACTTTGCATCAAGCTAATTTGGAATCGGCAAACCTCACTGATACTCAAGCCTTGGCAACAAATTTTACAGAGGCTTATTTTACAGGTGCTTGTTTGGAAGCTTGGAACATTGACGCTAATACAAAGCTCGATCGCGTTGACTGTCGGTTTGTTTATCTTCTAGAATATCCCCAACCGGGAACTGGCGATCGCGAACGTCGCCCTCACCACATCAGTAAATGTTTTGAACCGGGGGATTTCGAGAAGCTCTATAAAAAAATTCTGACAACAGTGCAAATCCTGCTCAAAGATGGGATTAACCCAGAAGCTTTTACCGCTGCTTTTCAGAAGTTAATGCAAGAATTTCCAGACATTACACCGGAGTCAATTCAAGGATTTGAGAAGAAAGAAAACGATGTTTTAGTGACTATCGAAGTTCCCGAAGGAACGGATAAGGGAAAAATCGAGCAAAATTGGGACAAAGTTTATCAAGCAAAACTAGAAGCTAAACTGCGAGACGAGCAATTAAAATCTAAAGATGAAACTATTGCCATTCAAAAACATTATTTTAATGTTTTTCTAGACTTAGTGAAAGGAGGGCATACTAAAAATTGCGATCTGAATGAATCTGCAAAATTATTGACTCAGCCACCTGTTAATGTTAATATTACTAATATACCTAAATCTAAATCAAAGAGTAAAGCTATGAGTGACCAAATCGACCAAAGTCGCAAAATAGAAATTACAGGCGGAACCGTTAACGCTAGCGGTGCAGGAGCTTTAAGTTTAGGTGATATCAGCGGTACTGTTGCCAATACAATTAATCAATTATCTGATTCTGCTAAACCAGATGAACCGGGAATCAAAGAATTATTGACTGACTTACAAACAGCAATCGAGGCTGAAACTAATTTATCTGATGATGATAAAGCTGAAGCATTGGAGCAGGTAAAAACTTTGGCAGAAGTCGGGAAAAATCCCCAAGAAAGTACAATGCAAAAGGCGGGGAAAACGGCAATGAAAATTTTGAAAGGGACTATTGCTGGTTTACCTAGTGCGGCGACTTTGGTAGAAGCTTGCAGTAAATTGTTGCCTGCGATCGCCAGTCTCTTACTTTTACCCTGAAATCCAATATCAACGCCCAGTAAGTAATTGTATTTTTAGGGCGGGCGAGACGCCCACCCCACGAAGATTCTTCGCTTCAATCAAAATGACAGCGCAGCTTACCGTCCAGATTTTCTCGGCGGTGTACCGTTAGCCCGCGAACGACGGATCAGTACGCTCATCACCTGCTTCGGATTCGCTGCACGTTGTACGGGGCTCCAATCGCCGACTTCGGCAAATCCCAGTCGGTACAAAGTGAGTATGGTTTCCCTGACACCCGATTGCGAACCGACAACCGTTAACAGCACCACTTCCTGTTCCGATACTGCTGCTGAGTCGTCATTTGGGCGATCAGATCTGTTGTCGTCAGGTAAGAATTCCTGTGACATATTATGTTCTCCTGGTTTTGGGTTTTCTAGAAAAACCCAAAAACCCAGCCGCCCCGCATTTCAACACATAGCAGGGCGGCTACAGAGGATGTTAAGATACTCCGTTAGCCTCCAGACTGCTCGTACCAGTTTGGCGGTTAGCTGTCCATTGCTGTTAGTAGCAGCTTTGGGCAGTGCAACTAGATTTTTGGGCGACGCGGGCTGCCTCCTCTACAAGCAAGCAACCTCTAACTTCAAAGCGTAGCCGCAGATGGGGGCCGCCGTCAATCCATTTTGGATTTTCGATTTTGGATTTTGGATTGAAGAATTGATCCCCGGACTAATCTGGGGACTTTGGGGGTTTTGATGCGGGATTGGCGGGTTTTGGGCGATCGCACCAATGAGACTCACAAAACGATCGCCTTTTCAACTTACCAACTACAACGGCGATACTTTATCGCGTTCAACCTCATCGCTGGGAGTTGTTTTCCCGTTCAAAATTGTGCCATCCTCGGGCAGATTTTGCGGGCGATCGCGTTTCCGAAAGCGATCGCGAGCCGAGACAACCACCACATACAGAACCGGCACCATAAACAAACTCAAGAAAGTAGAAACAACCATCCCACCCGCGATCGCATTCCCTAGCGATCTACGACTTGCCGCCCCCGCACCTTCCGGGTTAATTAGGGGAGCAATCCCCAAAATAAATGATAAAGAAGTCATCAAAATCGGTCGTAAACGCTCTTGAGACGCTTCAACTGCTGCCTTAGCAATTGGATATCCCCGCTCCCGCAACTGGTTAGCAAATTCCACAATTAAAATCGCGTTTTTACTCGCCAACCCAATCAACATCACCAAACCAATCTGGCAATAAACATCATTCGCCAAACCCCGCAACGACTGAGCTAAAAGTGCACCTAAAATCGCCAGAGGAACCGATAGCAAAATAATGAAAGGATCGACATAATTTTCGTACTGAGCCGCCAAAACCAAGAACACAAAAACCAGCCCCAAACCAAAAATAATTGGTGCCTGACCCCCCGACTCAATTTCTTCTAAAGAACTCCCCGACCATTCATACCCAAAACCAGATGGCAAAACTTGAGACGACACCTTTTCCATCGATTTTAGCGCCTGTCCAGAACTCGCTCCCGGAGCCGGAGAGCCACTAATTTCAATTGACCTATATAAATTGTAGTGGTTAACAGTTTGCGCTCCCACCACCGGAGTTATCTTCACCAAATTGCTCAAAGAAATCATTTCATTCTTTCCAGAGCGAACATACAACTTACTAATATCTTCAGGGTTATCACGAAACTGTTTATCCGCCTGAACATACACCCGATAATTGCGCTGCTGCAGATTAAAATCATTCACATACTGAGAGCCCAGAGCCGTTTGTAACGTACTGAAAACATCATTAATGGGAATATCTAGAGCCTTAGCTCGATTGCGGTCAACTTCCACAATTAACTGAGGCGTATTCGCAGCAAACGTACTAAATACCGCTTGCAATCCCGGTGTCTGATTCGCCTGCTTTAAAATTCCACCCATCGCCTCAACCAGAGAATCTAAACCGCTGTTACCTTTGCGGTCTTGCAATTGAAATTGGAAACCTCCAAATTGACCTAAACCTTGAATAGCCGGCGGATTCACAGGGAAAATTCTAGCTTCTGGAATCGCGAAAAACTTACCCCGCAATTTACCAATAATCGCCTGTACAGTTTGATCTTCTCCGTGACGTTCTTTCCAGGGTTTAAGGGTAGTAAATATAATCCCCTGATTGGAACTGTTACCACTAAAACCAAAGCCACCTACAGAAAAAGTCCCCACAACTTCAGGAACTTTGAGGATTTCTTTTTCAACTCCGTCCATCACCTGCTGGGTGTATTGCAGTGAAACGCCTTGAGGCCCTTGAATAATTGTCAGAAAATAGCCCTGGTCTTCCTCTGGGATAAATGCTGTTGGTACTGATAAATAAAGCCAAGCTGTGAATCCCAGAGAAGCAATAAACAACAGGGTAACAATGGTTTTAAATCGTGTTAAGAATATTAAGGAATCTCTATATTTCTTTTGCATCCAATCCAGAAAAATATTAATCCGGTTAAACACCCAACCCAACGGGCCGCCAAACTTCTTACCTGGGCGCAGTAATATAGCGGCAAGTGAGGGAGTAAGAGTAACCGCCATAAAGGTAGAAAGCAGAACGGAAAAAGCAATTGTTAAGGCAAATTGTTTATAGAGTGCTCCCGTTGTCCCAGGGAAAAATGCCACGGGTATGAACACGGCCATCAATACTAAGGAAGTGGCAATTACAGCACTAAAAAGTTCCCGCATTGACTCGGAAGCTGCTTGGCGGGCATTCATACCTTGGCGGACTAGACGGTCAATATTTTCGACTACGATGATAGCGTCATCAACCACTAAACCTGTTGCTAAGGTTAGACCAAATAGAGACAAACTGTTAATCGTAAAGCCGAAAGCTTTGATAAAGGCAAATGTCCCAATCAACGAAATCGGAATTGTGAGGGTGGGAATAATCGTAGTGCGCCAATCTTGCAGGAAAACAAAAATAACTATCACCACTAGCAAGACTGCTTCAAACAGAGTTTTGACTACTTCGGCCATTGACTCTTGGACAAATTGAGTCGTATCTAGTGCGATTCTATGTATCACCCCGGGAGGAAAGTTTTTAGCTAACTTTGCCATTTCTGCTTTGACGGCGTTGGCAACATTTAGAGCATTACTTCCCGGCAATTGGTAAATCCCTAAACCCACCGCGTCATTACCTCGAAATCGCAGGAAAGAGTTATAATTTTCTGCTCCTAATTCTGCTCTACCAACATCTTTTAACTTAACTAAAGTTCCATTTGTTTCACTTTTAATAACGATGTCTTCAAATTCTGTGGGGCTTTTTAGACGACTTTCTGCCGTCAAATCAATCTGATACATTTGCCCTTCGGGGGCGGGTTCTTGACCAATTCTTCCTACACCAACTTGCAAGTTTTGTTCGTTAATTGCTCTTGTGACATCTTGCATCGTTAGATTACGAGCAGCTAATTTATTGGGGTCGATCCACAGGCGCATAGCATAGCGTCTTTCCCCAAAAATTCGCACGTCCCCCACGCCTTTTACTCTTTTTAAAGTATCGGCTAAATAGAGGTCGGCGTAGTTGCTTAAAAATATGGTATCGTATTCTTTATTTTCGGTAAATAATCCTATAGCAAGCAGCAGGCTGTTAGATTGTTTTGTAACTGTAACTCCTGTGCGTTGTACGGCGTCTGGCAGTTGTGGTTGAGCGACGGCAACTCGATTTTGCACATCGACGGCGGCGATATCTTTGTCGCGGGAACTATCAAAGGTGGCTGTAATGGTGCTAGTTCCACTGTTGGTGCTACTGGAAGTTAGATATTTCAGTCCTTCAATGCCGTTGATTTGCCTTTCTAGGATGTTTGTTACCGCATTTTCGACAACTTCAGCATTGGCACCGCTATAGTTGGCTGTGACGTTGATTTGGGTGGGGCTAATGTCGGGGAAGCGCTCGATCGGCAATGTGGGAATGCTGATTGCGCCTACCAAAACAATAATTAAGGCGCAGACGCTAGCAAAGACTGGTCGTTTAATAAAGAAATCTGCAAACATTATTTGGGTAATGGGTAGTTGTTAGTTGATAATTCGTAATTGGTAATTGGTAATTGGTAATTAGGTGGGTACAAATAAACACTAAATGGGTCGGGCGGGTTTTGCCTTCATCTTCTGGCTGATCTCATAAATTATTAGCTAAACCCGCCCCTACGACCCATCGGGATTTAAGGATTAAAGGATGGACAGGATTAATTTTAGTCATCTTTAATTCAATCCTATTAATCTTTAAAATTCTGTAAATCCTGATGCAGAAGTTAATTTTTCCCACCTGCTGGTAATTTATTACCTTCCCCTTGCGTTTCTTCCTCTTGAGCAGTAACTGGAGCGCCGTCAGTCAAGTTGAGAATGCCTGCGACAATCACTTTTTCTCCGGCTTGCAAACCTTCGATAACTTGATAATTATTCCCCTGAATGGTTCCCAATTTCACTGGTTTTTGCCGCGCGATTAAAGGTGGCATTCCCGGTTTTGGCTGTTCCGGCTTTTGAGCTGTGAAGACAAAAGTTTGCCCGCCCAAGCGAGTGACTGCGATGACGGGAACTAAAATTCCGGGGTTCTGTTTCCAGATGACTTTAGCTTTTACAAACTGGAGATTAAGCAGTTCGCCACTGGGGTTGGGAAAGGTGGCTTTAGCTAAGATTGTTTGGGAATTGGCGCTGACGTTCGGGGAGATAAAGCTGATTTGACCTTGGGCGATCGCCTTGCCTTGATTATCCAGCATTTCTACTGGCAGCCCTAAGCGTAATTGAGGCTGACGCTCTAAAGGAATTGATAACCGCAAGTCTAGCAATTGGTTCTCTGTCAGGGTGGCAATGGCGTTGCCTTTTTGCAAGTAATCACCTACTTTCACTGGTATGTCGCCGATGACTCCTGCGAAGGGCGCGATGACAGCAGTTTCTTGTAGTTGTACTTCAAAGCCGCGCACTTGAGCGGCGGCCTCGGCAACTTGCGCTTCAGCTTGATCGAGCTGTTCTTGGCGAGTGCCGTTGGCTAACTGGGCTAATCTACTCTTGGCTTGTGCGACTTCTGCTTCGGCTTTGGCTATTTCTTCTGGGCGCGCACCGTTTTGCAATTGCCGCAAGGCTTGCTGCTGCTGTTGCAAGGCTGCTGTCCGTCGCTCGATCTCGGCTTGTCTGTTTTTTTGTCGCTGCTCGAACCGCCTTTGAGCTTCTCGGAGGTTGGCTTTGGCGCTGCTTTCTTTTTGGATGTATTCTTGGAGGGTGTTTGCTGATGCTGCACCTTCTTTGGCTAATACTTGATATCTGGCAAGTTGCTGACTGGCTAGCTTTGCTTCGGCCGTGTTTGCTTCAATTTGGGCTTTTGCTTGGGCGATGTCTTCTAGGAGGCTGCCTGTTTCGGCGTCGGCGAGATCGGCTTCAGCTTGGCTAACGCGGGCTTGGGCTTGACCAATTTCTTCTGGGCGATTGCCTGATCGCAGTTGAGCGAGGTTGGCTTGGGCTTGGGCGACTTGGGCTTGAGCTTGGGCGATTTCTTCGGGCCGGCTGCCTGCTTGCAGTTCCGCTAAGCGGGATTGAGCGCGGATCAGGTTGGCTTGGGATTGCCTCAAGTCAGCTTGGGCGCTGTCGCTTTTCATCCGGGCGATGGCTTGTCCTTTGTTTATGAAGTCCCCGGATTTGACAAAAATCTCTGTGACGAGCCCTTCTACTTCGGGTTTGATTTGTACTGAACGCTTGGCTTCTAAGCTGCTGACAAATTCCGAGGCATCTTGAACTGAGCTGGTTTTTACGGCGGCGAGCTTGACTGGTATGCCTTGGGGTTGGGCTGCAGCAGCAGGTTGCTGGGCGCGATTATGACCCGATTGCCATGAGTACCAGCCGATACCTGCTGCGCCTGTGGCGATCGCGATCGCGGCAATTAGAGGCCAGCGCGATCGTGGCTTAGCAACAGGTTCGGGGCGATCGGCAGCGGCTGCAAAATCCTCTGGTCGATCGCTGTCTGCATCGGTTGGGTGCAGTTCCGGTTTAGCAACAGGTTGGGGGCGATCGGCAACGGGGGCCAAATCCTGCGGTCGATCGCTGTCTGCTTCAGTTGGGTGCTGTTCGGGTGTGGGAGATTTTTGCTCTTGGGCTTCAACTACGGATTCTGGGGATTTAGAATAACTCATTGGCAGCACCACTTAGATTTTTTTTAACTTCTGACTGAGACTTGGGCGAAATCTTTAATTTTCCGGCGTTCCCCTCAAACATGGGGGTATTTGGACAGTGATTTTAAACAGGATGGAATCGGGAAAGTACCTTTTTAATGAGGTTGGGGTATGTGCAGGGCTTTAGTCTGATCACAGTTAGCCAAGCTTGGGAGTGATTCTTTTTAGGAAAGCTTCTTGTTTTCTCTCAAAAGTTACGATGGCAGGAATGATTACACATCCTTCTTATGAGTCACCTGAGTGGGTGAGTTGGAACGATTTTCCCTTGGAGTCGGCGGATTCAGCGAAGGTTGGGGAGTCACGCACTCGATCGATCGCACTTTTTTCCTTGGCTAGTTGCTCGGTTAACCACTCTATTTCTGACGCCAGCACTGACTTGCAGCGATCGCGAGAGGCAAATTGATAGTCGTCGGTTAGTGGATATTCGCTCTTGAGGCTTTCGATGTAGTCTTGCCTGGTGTAACAGGCTCGCAAGCGGTGTTCCAACAATTTCATCCGTTCTGTCGGTTCTAAGTCGCCAAAAAAGAAAAACTTGATTTGGAACCGGGAACCACTGTTAACCCAGCTTTCTTGAGGGTGTTCGAGCATTTTTTCCCGCCAGAGTTCGCGCCCTTTGGCAGTAATTCCGTAGATTTTGCGCGGACAGCCCGCATCTCCGGCTTCTTCGGCTATTACCGAAATCTCGCCTCGATCTAACAAGCGCTTCAGCAGCGGGTAAATCGCTCCGTAGTTGACGCTGATGCAACTGCTCATAAACAGCTCCAGTTTTTGCTTTAGCCGATAGCCGTGCAGGGGTTGCAACTGTAGCAGCCCAAGGGCTGATAATTCAAGCATTTATATCAATTTGATATTATAGTCTGGATTATATCACTATATCGAACTCAAGGGCGATGGGGTCAATACCTAGTTTGAAAGAAATTTTAGATCAAGGTGCACATTTAATAATATTTGTCAATATTCTTAAGATATACTTTTTGAGTTTAACAAAGGGCGATCGCTTTACTTTATAAAGGAAATGCGGAAATCGGAAAACGAGCGAGACTAAAGTCGGCTCGATGTAAGCGAAGCGAGGGACTTTAGTCCCCTTCAATCTTTCTTGAATCTATTCCTAAAACTACGGGAAATTCCAGTAGAGTATTTTTAAGGGATAATTTCCCCGATTATATGCTATTAATATGACACAAAGACAGTGATTTATCTTGAGAATAAAACCAAAGATTAACGCCCTGTAATCACTTGAAATAGCCAGCCAAAAAGCATCACACTCAAGAAAATTACACCTCCGACAATTAAGATCAAACCCAACAGCAAAGCCGCCACAAATAACCAGTCGGCTTTTTTGCCTTGTTCCGGGGAACCTAAATGAGCATCCAGCAATTCTATATTTTTGACATTAGCTTTCCAAGCAACATCCAACAAATCTCCGGCCACCGGTACTGTACCAGCAACTGTATCAAATACGATATTAGCTGCCATTTTTACTAAAGTCTCTTGAGGCACTCCCATTTGAGCGGATTTGAAGACAACATATCCTGCAAAAATTGAACTGATCACATCACCTCCGCCCGGTATAAGTCCCAATATCGGATCGAGTCCGATGCGGTATTTTGTGCCGGGAATCGGAATTGCATTGTCTAGTAAATGGCTGATCCGGCGGAGTCGGCGCAAGGATGTAATATGAGATGGGCTGGGAGTATTTGGGGAGGAATTTTGTATAGGAGGACGAGACATTTAGATTGCTCCTGATTGCAATATTAATATTGATTCCGGCTAAAATACCGCCTTTATATCATGTGCGGTGGTATGGGCGGGGGCGGGTTTATGAGATTGTCGATTATGGGCAATTATTGGTGGTGAACCCGCCCCTACAAAATTTAACATCATATAAGTCCGAATACAGAGAAACCCGGCTTTAATTCAAAACCGGGTTTTCTGCTTTTAGCTCAAGGCTTTTAATTTAGCCTTTTATTTGTTGCCTTCGGTGAAGTCGGCGTCAATCACGTCGTCGCCGCCGCCAGTGGGGCCGCCGTCTCCATAGCCACCAGGGCCACCAGGGCCGCCAGGGCCATCAGTCGGGCCGCCTGCTTGCTGGTACAGGTTGCTGCTGACAGCGTAGAATGCTTGCTGCAACTCTGTTGTTAGGGTTTTGATCCGATCGTCATCTTCACTGCCGATCGCCTCGCGCAAGTCTTTAAGCAACCCTTCAATCTTAGTTTTGTCATCAGCGGGAACTTTATCGCCCAATTCTGCTAACTGCTTCTCGATTTGATAGGCTTGAGAATCAGCTTGGTTTTTGCGATCGATCCTTTCGCGACGTTCCTTGTCAGCAGAAGCATTGGATTCGGCTTCCTTCACCATGCGCTCAACTTCATTGCTGGGCAAAGTAGAAGCACCAGTAATGCTAATCGATTGCTCCTTGCCAGTACCTTTATCCTTAGCAGCTACATTCAAAATACCGTTAGCATCGATATCGAAAGTAACTTCAATTTGAGGTACGCCACGGGGGGCAGGTGGAACTCCATCTAAGCGGAAGGTTCCCAAATCCTTGTTATCATTCGCCAGTTCCCGTTCGCCTTGCAAAACGTGAATTTCCACGTTTGTTTGGCCGTCTACCGCAGTCGAGAAAGTTTCCGACTTCTTAGTAGGAATAGTGGTGTTGCGGGGAATGATTTTGGTCATCACGCCGCCCAAGGTTTCGACACCAAGAGACAGCGGGGTAACGTCGAGCAACAAGATGTCTTTGACTTCGCCGGAGAGCACGCCGGCTTGAATTGCTGCACCGACTGCAACCACTTCGTCCGGGTTGACTGTTTGGTTCGGGTCTTTGCCGAGGATTTTTTTGACCAGTTCTTGCACCGCAGGAATGCGTGTAGAACCGCCAACTAAGACGACTTCATTAATTGCTGATTTGTCTAATTTGGCGTCGCGGATCGCATTTTCTACGGGGATGCGAGAGCGATCGATCAAATCTGAACAGAGTTCTTCAAATTTGCCCCGCGTCAAAGTCGTGTCCAAGTGTTTTGGCCCGTCTTGAGTCGCGGTGATAAACGGCAAGTTGATTTCTGCTTGAGTAACACTCGACAGTTCAATCTTGGCTTTTTCTGCAGCTTCCGTCAGGCGTTGCAGTGCTTGCTTGTCTTTGCGGAGGTCAATTCCTTCAGCTCTTTGGAATTCTCCGGCGATGAAATCGACGATTTTTTTGTCGAAGTCGTCACCGCCGAGGTGAGTGTCTCCACTTGTTGCTAGCACTTCAAATACGCCGTCGCCTACTTCGAGAATAGATACGTCGAAAGTACCGCCACCTAAGTCAAATACGAGGATGGTTTCGTTGCTCTTTTTATCTAACCCATAAGCTAAAGCGGCCGCTGTAGGTTCGTTAATAATCCGCAGCACTTCAATCCCGGCAATTTTGCCAGCGTCTTTCGTAGCTTGGCGCTGGGAGTCGTTGAAGTAAGCGGGAACAGTAATTACCGCTTGGGTAACTGTTTCGCCAAGGTATTTGCTGGCGTCTTCTACCAGTTTGCGGAGAACTTGTGCAGAAATTTCTTCTGGGGCAAATTGCTTGCCACGGGCGGGACAGTCTAGTTTAAGGCTGTTGCCGACTTTGAGGACTTTGTAGGAAACTTCAGTGGTTTCGTGGGTTACTTCGTCAACCCGACGCCCGATAAACCGTTTTACTGAGTAAAAGGTGTTTTCGGCGTTCATCACGGCTTGACGCTTGGCGATTTGTCCGACAAGCTGATCGCCATTTTTAGCATATGCTACTACGGAAGGTGTGGTGCGACCCCCTTCGGCGTTGGCTATGACGGTGGGTTTGCCGCCTTCCATAACTGCGACGCAGGAGTTTGTCGTACCTAAGTCAATTCCAACTACTTTTCCCATAGGGGTGTTCCGGCTCCAATCTCTACAAAATTTTGGTTTTCTATCTGTGCGATAGTCTGGTTATTCAGGACTGCGATTTTACCTCGCGGTTTACGGGTAGTGAGTCCTGCTTTAATACAGTCTTCGATAGGGTGCTTATCTCTATACTGCGGGCGGTAGACCTTGCGATGAAGGGGTATTTACCGAACCTGTTGGGGGACGGTTGCATCCGTGAGGCTTGCACCGCTACAGTAGTTGACTGCTTTTCTTTACTCTTCCCAATGTACGGTGTGCGATCCATTCGGGTATTGTGGCAAACCGTATACGTTGTGTTGTATTTGCCGTCTTTGTTGTATAAATTTTGTTTGGTTGGTAGGGGCGATCGGTTTTTTGGCTTCAAATCAGGTTTAATATCAATTCTGAAAAGGGACACGGCAATGCCGTGTCCCTATCAGTTTACTTCCCGGCTGTGCCTGGGAAGGAATATATTATTGAGGGAGAGCCTCAAGTCCGCCTCCTGGGAATCTCGGAAAATTCAAGAATTTTCCAGCTTTTCATTGCTATTTTTTACCGATCAGCAGAGCTGCAGGAAAGTAACTCAGAGCTTCACCAATGGCCAGCGTACCGTTACTTTCTACCGCCTGATTTGTAATTGCATCTTTCCAAACCGACAGCATTTGCTCGGATAATTCCAGATTAGTATCTTTCCAGACTTGTTTGCCGATCGGCATTTCTTCCGGTTTGACAATTCCCGTCAAAAACCGGGGAGCAATGACAATAACTGTAGTCTCTCCAAAGCTTCTGGCAAAGGCAACAACATTATCTTTAAACGTGCCAACTGCTTGCAGGGGCAGATAATCGCCTGATTGAAAAACTTGCAAGTATTTTTTTCTCGCTTCTAGCGCTCTTGCCGTCAAAAATAACTTAATTCTCGCGTCTTCTCGCGTCGCAATCAAATCTTCAACCAGTTGCAAAATATCCGTCTGAGCTTGCTCTTTAATTTCCCGCAAAACCTCGATTCTGCGGTCAAAATCAACGGGACGGCGGTTATCCGGATCGACGTGGCTTAAATCCCAGAATTCCGTCCCTTGATAAATGTCGGGAACCCCTGGCGCCGTAATTTTTAGCAGCGTTTGAGATAAAGAATTGAAAATTCCGTAATGAGCTACTTTTTTCCAGAAAGGTTTAAATTTGTTGAGAAACTGATTTTGTTCCGAAGGTTCGAGAACGCTATCGACAAAGGTCATAAAACCAGCTTCGTAGTCGTTATCCGGTCTCAGCCAAGCCGTATAAACTTTGGCTTCGCGGACAGCTTTAATCACATAATCTTTCAGGCGATCGACATAATCAGTGTTTTCAATTCCCTCAAAGGGAAAACTGCCGAGCAGAGTTTGGTACAGGAAGTATTCGTCATTAGTATCTGGAACCATTCGATTCACAAAGTTGACTTTCTTAGAAGAGTTTACCTCTCTCCAAGACCTGACTTGCTGTTCCCATTCATCGGGAATTTCTGACAAAACGTTTATTCGGGCTCGCACATCTTCGCCACGTTTGGTATCGTGGGTAGCTGTCGCATTCATTTTGTGTGGCCAAGCAGCTTGCTGCTGTTTGTTAAACTCGTGAAAATCTACCAGCGACACGCCGAACTGACTGGGATTTCCTCCCACTTCGTTGAGGGATAAAAGCCGATAGTAGACGTATAAAAGCGTGTCTTCAACGCCTTTTGCCATTAATGGGCCTGTCAACTGCTGGAGTTTCATTACAAAGTGCCGGCGCTGCTCTTTTTGTTCGGTTGTTAGGGTTTCTTCTTCTTCCAGCAACAGCACCGTTTCGATAAATTTAAGCTCCTTAAGAAGTCGCGGTACTTGTTCTTTGGCATGGGCGATCGCATATTTTACGTAAGTGCGATCGGACTCTCTCAAACCATCTTGATTGATGTAAGTTCGGTAGACTGGAAAAATTGTCAAAATCGCCGCCAATGCTTTTTCCAAACCGGGACGAGTAAAGTCGTTTCCCTGTCTCGATTGACCGGAGATATTCTTCAAAAGTTGAGCTAGATTGTCTACATCTCCCGCCAAGTTTTTCTCAACAATCAGCCCTTTTTTATCTAAAAATAACTGTTCGTAGGGAACGGTCAAGCGAGTAAATCTCTGATATATTTCACTAAATTGCTGCTCGCGATCGCACCGACAAAAAACGCCGTTTACGTAATTCAAAAAGTCGTAGCCGCTAGTTCCCTCAATCGGCCAATATGAGGGCAAATCTTCTTCGTGTTCCAGAATCTTTTCAACAGTGATGTAAGTATCTCCGGTTTTCTCCCGGAGACGTTTCAAATACTCTGTGGGGTCGTACAGTCCGTCGATGTGGTCGATTCTCAATCCGGTAAACTTTCCCTCATCAACCATGTCGAATATCAGAGCATGGTTTTTGTGAAAAACTTTAATCTCTTCAACTTTTACCGAAATCAGTTCGTTGACTGTAAAAAACCTTCGGTAGTTAATTTCTTCTGCCCCCACTTTCCAGAAAGACAGACGGTAAAACTGCTCGGAAAGCAATTCGTCTAGCAGATTAAAGCTTTCAGGATTTCCCTTTTCTCCGGCAAAAAAATTTATATTTTCATCGATAAACTCCTGCACAAGGGGATTTTGATTGTATAGTTCCCACAGCAGTCCTTTGACAAAAGCTATCTGATCGTATCTGGTTTTACCTTTAGTTTCTGAAGGTGTATTTTTAATCAAATAAAGAATTCCTAAAAACTTGATAAAATCTGGATGGCGTCTGCCTAATTCTCTGGCCAAATGCCCCAAATTATGACTGATAAATTTAGCATACGATTCAATTCTTACTGGCAATTTTAAGCTATAATAATTGATGGTCAGCCCAATTTCGCTGTATTTGAGTTGAATCTCGCCATTTTCCAGACACTCTCCATAAAAATTGCCCAGCAGCGGAGCCAGCACTCGACCCCTGAGATGTTCGTAAGCATGATTCCATTCAATATCGAAGTAATCGAAATAGTCGGAATCTGGCCCGTGTTCCAATACGTCTAACAGCAATAAATTTTGAGTGTCGTAAGCCATGTGGTTCGGGACAATATCTTGCAGCCATCCCATGTTCCGTTTCTTGATTTCGTATGTGAGGGATTCAAAATTTTCTGATGTTCCCAAATCGGGATTGAGCTGATTTGAGTCAACGACATCGTATCCGTGAGAGCTGCCTTTTCTGGCTTTAAATATCGGTGAAGCGTAAAGGTCGGTAATTCCTAAATCTTCTAGATAGCTAAGGATTTGTTTGGCGGCTTCAAAGTTAAAACCTCCATGAAATTGAATCCGATAAGTTGTTGTGGGAATTCTCATCATGTTAATTTTACTCCTGGTTTTTTAGGGTTTTCTCTTTTAATATATGAGGCAGAGCCTCCTCGACTGCATTCCCAGGCAGAGGCTGGGAACGAGAGAGGCTCTGCCTCCCGTTTCTTGTGGGACTAGATTCCGCGACAGAGGCTGAGAACGAGATAGGTTCTGCCTCCTGTTGCTTGTTCCTAGGCTCTGCTAGGAAACGCCTGTATTTGAGGCTCTGCCTCCCGTTTTAATTACTCTAATTCATAGAGTGCGAAACTATGCGGTTTAATGGTCAATTTTTGCTCTGGATTTATTTTTTCAGGCAAGCTAGAACCTGAACCCATCCATTTTTCATCAGCAGAGTCTAAAATTTTGTGACCGTTGCCTTGGGGCAGTGCAGCCGTAAAAGCGACATCTTGCGTGTTGAAGTTTAGAATGCAGAATATCTGGCTGTCATCTGTCCAGCGACGTAGAAATAAGATTTTTTCCGCTTCAATGCTGGACACTTCTAGACTGTTTTTGTCGAGTTTTTTAAGGGCTGGTATTGTCCGCCGCAGTTGAATCAGATGTTGGTGCCATTCCCAAAGGATTTTGTGTTTGCCTTCGCTTTGTTTTTCCCAGTTTAACTTACACTTATCGAAAGTCTCAGGACTCTGGGGGTCGTGAAACTCGCCTCGGCCTTCAAAGCTTTTAAATTCTTGTTGTTTGTCTTTGCGGATAGCTTCAATTAAGTTTTCGTCGGAGTGGGAAACGAAGTAAAAAAATGGTGCTTCTTCTCCGTATTCTTCTCCCATAAAAAAGAATGGAATGTAGGGAGAAATCAAGACTGTGCCGGCGGCGAGTTTCAATCCTTCAAAATCAACTATTTTGGATAGTCTGTCTCCCAAAATGCGGTTGCCGATTTGGTCGTGGGTTTGGGCAAACACCACAAATTTATGACCCGGTTCATCCTTAACAGAATTGCCGTGTTTCCGCTTTCTGTGGGGGGCGTACTGGCCGGAGTAAACAAAGCTTTCTTTGAATGATTTTTCTAAGTGTTCGCACTTGCCGAAATCTTGGTAGTATCGGTCGTCTTCTCCGGTGAGCAAGGCGTGTAGTGCGTGGTGGAAATCATCGCACCATTGGGCATCTAGTCCGAAGCCGCCGAGTTCTTTGGGACGTACAGTGCGGACATCATTTAAGTCACTTTCGGCTATTAAATAAAGTTGCCGTCCTAGTTCTTGGGAAATATCGGCTGTGGCATCGGATAGTTCTTGTAAAAAAGGTCTTGCACCTACTTCAAATATTGCTTGAATTGCATCTAATCTCAGGGCATCGATGTGATAGTCTCGAAACCAGTAGAGGGCGTTTTCAAGAAAGTAGTTGCGTACCCCGTCGCTGTAGGCGTCGTCGAAGTTGAGGGGGTCTCCCCAAATCGAGCCGTATTTTGAGGTAAAGTAGGGGCCGAAGTCCCTGAGATAATTTCCTTCGGGGCCGAGGTGGTTGTAAACTACATCGAGAATTACTGAAATACCGTGTTCGTGGCAGGCGTTGACGAGTGTTTTGAAGCCATCGGGGCCGCCGTAGGAGTTTTGAACTGCGTAGGGATATACGCCGTCATATCCCCAGTTTCGCTCGCCGGGGAATTGGGCTACTGGCATTACTTCGATGGCGTTGATTCCCAATTCTTTAAGTTGTTTGAGCTGGGGAATTATTGCTTCAAATGTTCCGGCTTGGGTGAATGTGCCGACGTGCAGTTCGTAAATAATCATTTCGGCTAGCGGCACGCCTTGCCATTTTGTGTCTGTCCAAGTAAAGATATTTTCATCTATTACTTGCGACGGGGCGTGTACGCCTTGAGGTTGATATTTTGATGCTGGGTCTGGTCGGTCGGTTTTTCCTTCGATTTGGTAAGTGTAAAGGGTTCCTGGTTCGATGTCTGTAGCTGTGGTTTGCCAATAACCTTCTGCCGATTGTTGCAGGGGTATCAGGCGTTTTTTTGGAGAAACAATTTGGACTGCTATTTGTTTGATGGTGGGCGCCCAAACGGTAAATTCACATTGGTTGTTGCCGAGGTAATTTGATCCTATCTTCACTTTGAGTTGTTCTCCTTATAAAATAGGTTGGTAGTTCGATCGCCCGACGCGCTATCAAATGCTTGCCCTTAACGTTCAGCGCCTGTTTAGACGGTAATATTACTTAATATAACAAACAACTAACTTTAGACAGAGGCATCAAAGGCTAAAATTGTGTAACGGCCACAAGTAGCGGTTAGTTATGTCTAAATTAGAGCATGAATCCGCACGGGGGCGATCGCCAAATTAACGGCCTGGAAGCGTTAATATTTCTGGTTGATATCATGTCTAAAATCTACCTAAAGGTAGGTCAAAAATCAGCACGAGTGTGGATTTTATGGTTATGGCTTTTGGACGGGAAATCTGCTGCAATCTCGACTCGGCGGAGTCTCGGGAGTGGTTGGTGACAAACGGGATCGGCGGTTACGCTAGCGGGACGATCGCGGGTCTCCTCACCCGCCGCTATCACGGCTTGCTGGTAGCCGCCCTCAAACCCCCGCTGGGACGCACTTTGATGCTCGCCAAGCTGGACGAGACGGCTGTGTATAATGATCGCGCCTATCCGCTTTATACAAACCGCTGGGCCGACAGCACGATCGAACCTCACGGCTACAACTACATCGAAAGCTTTCACCTAGAAGGCACGACGCCTGTTTGGAGGTTTGCTCTCGCCGACGCTATCCTGGAAAAGCGGATTTGGATGCAGCAAGGTGCTAACACAACGTATATTCAATACCGCTTGCACCGCGCCTCACAACCGATCGCCCTCGCCGTCAAAGCCCTAGTCAACTACCGCGACTACCACCACACGACGAGCGCCGGCGACTGGCAAATGAGCCTAGAAACTTTGGAAAGCGGGGTTTGTGTGACCGCATTTCCCACGTGCGCACCCCTATACCTGCTGACGGATGCCGAACCAGAGGCTAAATTCCGAGTCTCTGCGCCCTTATACAATTGGTACTACGGATTTGACTTGGCAGCCGAAAAGCGCCGCGGATTGGACTGCTGCGAGGATCACTTGCACGCGGCGACTTTTCACATGATGATCGCACCGGGAAGTTCTCTCACATTGATAGCCAGCACCGATAAAAATCCAGAACTCAACGGCGGTACAGCTTTAGAAGTCCGCCGCACTTATGACCAACAACTGCTGCAAAACTGGTCAAAAGTGAGCGACTCTCCCGACTGGATCGATCGCTTAGTGCTAGCCGCCGACCAATTTATCGTCAGTCGGCCGGTAGCCGAGGAACCGGAGGGGAAAACCATCGTCGCCGGATATCCCTGGTTCAGCGACTGGGGACGGGATACAATGATTAGCTTGCCCGGCCTCACAATCTGTACGGGGCGATCGGAGATTGCGCGATCGATTTTGCGGACATTTGCGCGGTATGTCGATCGGGGGATGCTGCCGAACCGCTTCCCGGATGCGGGCGGCGCACCGGAATACAACACCGCAGACGCCACTCTGTGGTACTTTGAGGCAATTCGCGCTTATATCGATGCCACGGGGGACGAGGAACTTTTGAGCGAACTCTGGCCGACCTTATGTGAGATTGTTGATTGGCACATACAGGGAACTCGGTATAACATCCGCGTCGATCCCGATGACGGTTTAATCTACGCCGGCGAAAAGGGTGTGCAACTGACTTGGATGGACGCGAAAATCGGCGATTGGGTGGTGACGCCCCGGATTGGTAAGCCGATCGAACTCAGCGCGCTTTGGTACAATGCTATACAAGCTATGGCAAGTTTTGCTCGAAAACTGGGCAAGCCTGACAATGAATACCAGCAATTGGGCGATCGAACGGCCGCCGGATTCCCTCGCTTCTGGAACGCCTCAACTGGTTACTGTTACGACGTTCTGGACGGCCCCGACGGACACGATATTTCCCTGCGGCCCAACCAAATATTCGCCGTATCCCTGCCCCTAGACTCGATTCCTCCTCACTCCGCCAACTCCTTGTCAGCGGGGATGCGCCAGGAAACCCGCTATACAACGTTACTGACGCCCATCCAGCAGCGCGGCGTGGTGGACGCCTGCGCTCAACAGTTGCTCACTTCTGTCGGCCTCCGCAGCCTCTCCCCGCAGCACCCGCAGTATCGCGGCGCATACGGAGGCGACCAATTGCAGCGCGACAGCGCCTACCACCAGGGCACAGTTTGGGGCTGGCTGATTGGCCCGTTTGTCTTGGCGCACTTGCACGTATACAAAAACCCAGCACAAGCTCGCGAATTCCTGGAACCGATGGCACATCATATAAGGGGCGGCGGAGTTGGCAGTCTGAGCGAAATTTTTGAGGGCGACGCCCCCCACTCGCCGCGCGGCTGCACGGCTCAAGCTTGGACTGTGGCTGAGGTGCTGCGGGCTTGGTTGGCAATTAATACTGTGGGTGTTTAACTACCAGCCGGGAAGTCCCTCGGTATATTCAGAGGGGATGAATCTGAGCGCTACGCGAAGTACCCCGAATGAATTACCGTAGGGATGTCCAGAAGCGTTGGGTGGAGGAACGGAAACCAACAATTAGACCTGCTTACTACGAATCAATCTTCGGTAGCATCTTGATTTTCGATGTTCTTTCCAGTGTTGAAATAGTAATTTTCGGTGTTGCATTTTAGACGTACATAAACTATACTATGCAAAGGTCGAAAAAGGTAACCGTTCAGGGGGGGTAAAAGAGAAATAGCCCAAAAAGCGGAGAAAATCTGATAAATTAAGTGACATG
>NZ_JAUBRH010000053.1:0-48171 GCF_036701775.1 Microcoleus sp. N9_A2
AATGCAAGGAGCCAGCTCTCAGAAACGCCCATGACTCGGGCAATACCAGCGAGGGAAATCCGCTCCAGCAGAAGTAATACCATTTTTTTAAAGTTATGCAAGACTTATGTAAAAACTCAAAGACGTAATTATCAATGTCTGGCGGTATTTTATCTCTATCACATCTTTAAAAAAATGGTATAACTCAATTTTTGCCAAAGTGTCGGTGTCTTTGGCTGTCCACTGAGGATTTTCGACAAATTGCCGACCACAGTCGCGACATTTGTGGTTTTGTTTGCCCCGACGAGTCATCCCATTTTTCATTACATCGTCAGAACCACAAGTGGGACAAATCAGATAGGGTTTCATGATGAGACTCCTCAAAAGACTGGACATAGAGGTATTATCCTCCATCCTTTACATAAAAGCACTACCTAATTTTGTTGTCACTAGCATACTTGAAGAGTATAATCCAAGGGATTGAAATTAAGTCAAAGCAAGTTCAAGAATATCTAAGTAGAAAAACAGAAAATCACAGAAAATATGCACGTCATAGCACTTTTTATATGGGACTTTGGGGTGAATCATGGGTCGATTCGATGTTTAGTAATTGGCTGGTTGTTGTTGAATTAATGTCTTTGTATCCACATAAACTACCTAATTATCAACAAGGCATAAGAGCTATGAGGCTTATTCTATCAGCGTTATAGGTGACTTGTCGCCCCGACAGCATCACTTGATAAAATAGCCACAAATCGAGATATGTCTGTAGAAGCATTGCTTAAGTTTTATATAGGGCAAGGTTTACGGGAAGACTTAGCTAAAGTCTTTTCAGAACGCTTGCTGGACAAAACTGCTCAAGTTCTCGCTAGACACCTTGAGTCAGCAGAAGAAATTTCAACTATTATTCGAGAAATTCAAGCTGAAACTGCACGTTAAATGATCGCGCGATTTAAGTACCAAACTAAAGTGCGATCGCCCTTTCCTTCCCAAAGTGCGTGAAGCGCAGCTATCCCGTAGGGAATCGCCTTTATCTAACTTCTGTGCTCCTCACATAACTAAGCAAATGCAAGTTCATATTGCAGAACTAAAATTTCATCAGCTTTCAACATAGCCATAGCATATTCAATCCCTTGACTATCAGCAAATTCCACTAAATACTGAGATTCCTTTCCCGTATCATACACTTCAACAATAGTTCCCACAAGTCCAACTGGCAAACTAGAAATAGATGCGTATTCTGGTTCCACTAGCGCTAATCGCGTATTGGAAATCGGCTTGAGAATCGCAACAGAATCCAAAACTCTAAAGTGTTTGATCATAGTTTAAGAAAAGCTGAAATTCAACAACGGTTAGAATTAGTTGAAGTCATTTGCCAGAAGTACCTTCTTAAGCTTTATAGGGGCAGGTTGAGTTAGGATATACGCGATCGCAGCGAGTTTACCCATTTCACGCACCTGCCCTCCCCACGCTAGGATTTACCCCTTACTTATTCCTTAACTTCCCCGCGCTAAACTCAGAAGCCACAATCATCGAGCCAATCCCCGCATCCGTGAATATTTCTTGCAGCAAAGCATGAGGAATTCGCCCGTCAATAATGTGAGCGCCCTTCACACCCTGAGCCAAACTCCGCACACAACAATTAACCTTCGGAATCATCCCCCCAGACACAACTCCCGACTCAACCAACTGTCTCGCTTCTTGAATATCCAACTTAGCAATCAGAGTATCCGGCTTGTGATAATCCTCCAAAATTCCCGCAGTATCAGTCATCAAAATCAATTTTTCTGCTCCCAAACCAGCCGCGATTTCTCCAGCCACCGTGTCAGCATTAATGTTGTAAGATTGACCGTTTTCATCGGCTGCCACGCTCGAAACCACCGGAATATAACCGCTGTTAACCAAAGACTCCAAAATCTGGATTTTCACGCCACTGACTTCACCAACAAATCCAATTCCTTCCCTGCCATCTGGACGAGCTTGAATCAGATTGGCATCCTTGCCGCACAATCCCACTGCTTTGCCACCAGCTTGGTTGATTAAGGAAACAATTTCCTTATTTACCTTTCCTACCAAAACCATTTCTACGACTTCCATTGTCGCCGCATCAGTCACCCGCAAACCATCCTTAAATTGTGGATCAATGCCCAATTTTTCCAGCCAAATATTAATTTCCGGGCCGCCGCCGTGAACCACAACCGGACGCATCCCCACGCAAGCTAGCAGCACAATATCCCGAACAACTTTGTCTTTGAGAGTGCTATCTTTCATCGCAGCACCGCCATATTTGACCACAATCGTGCGGCCGGCAAAGTGTTGAATGTAAGGCAGTGCTTCGGAAAGCACCTCTACTCGATTAGTGTCTGGATTCCTAACAAAATCGCTTTGTTTGAGCATGGGTAAATTACAAAAGACTAAAAACTTAATTCTAAACTTTAATGGCTAAAGCACATATTAACAGCCACAAAAATCACTTTTTCCCTGAATTTTATCGACGCGCCGGCTTGATCGATCGCCTTTATTGAGCCCCATCCTCAAAAAATTAATAGGTTTTTTTAATAAACTCATTAAAATTTATGTATTATAACTTATACATTTTTTGCTACAGTCAAGAAATGTATAGTTCCCTTGATTTACTTAACGTTTTATGTTAACTGCTGTCGCCCAAGACTCCGAAAACCTTCAGTACAAGCTACCATCAGAGGCTGACTCGTCTCCCTGGATGACGGTATTTTGCGATTTAGACGGGCCCATAGTCGATGTGTCCGATCGCTACTATGCCACCTATCAACAGGGATTAGCCGATACTCAAGCAGCTTATCTTGCTAGGGGAATCAACCTCAACCTTCAAATCCTCAGCAAACAGCAGTTTTGGCAAATGAAACAAAACCGAGTACCCGATGCTGAAATAGCCAAAAGTTCCGGCTTGTGGGGAGAAGAAATTCACGTTTTTCTCGGATGCGTCAGTCAGATTGTCAATCAGCCAGACTTATTGCACTTAGATCGCATCCAGCCGGGAGTGCAATGGGCGATCGCACTTCTGCACTCCCGCGGCGTGCGGCTGATTTTAGTCACCCTGCGGCCGAGAAATCAAGCCGTTCAACTGTTGCAAAATTACGGTTTAGCCCGACTGTTTACCAGCATTCGCGGCACTCAGATGCCCGATGCTGCCTATCACAACTATACAGCCTTAAAAACTGAATTGTTGGCTGAAGTTGCAGAAGAATTTGAGTCATCTCTCGGTTCGGCTTGGATGATCGGAGATACCGAAGCAGATATCCTTGCGGGACAAGCATTGGGAATACCTACAATTGCCGTTACCTGCGGCATTCGCAGCCGCCATCAACTGCAAAAGCACCAGCCTAATTTCATTCTCAGCGACTTAATTATTGCCGTTCATCACTTATTAGGTTTGGGCCAACAAGTAATAGTAGAATGACTACAGTTAACTGTTGACTGTTGACTGTTGACTGTTGACTGTTAACTGTTAACGAATGACTGATGACTGATGACTGATGACTGATGACTGTTGACTGTTGACTGTTGACTAATGACTAAGGCTTTTCTACATTCCTGGTCATTTCCCACAAGCGATTGAGAGGAAAATAAATCACCGGAGCCCAAAGACTGCTAAGAATAGCAGAACACAAAGCCACTCGCTGGTGATAGCTCCAAATTTCCAGTAAAGCCCGATCGCCCATAGCAAAAAATTGCAGCCCCATCACCGTTTCCGCTACCACCGCCATCCCAAACACAATTAGCGCGATCGGAATCGGATCTCTCTCAACAATATCTGCCGGAATCGACCAGGTTTTCTGCAAAACAACTGTTAAGACTCCTACAACAACTAGACTCACAGCGTGGGTGGGATCAGGAGCCGTCAACGCATCTTGAAGAAACCCCAAAACCAAGCCCATGCTAGCAGCTCCCCAAACTGTACGTTTCCGCTTAATACTCCAAGCTACCAACCAAATTAACAGCCAGTTCGGCCCAATTCCCAGCAATTCCATTCCCGGCAGCCGAGTAGGCAATATCAGTATGCACAGCATCACAGAAACAAATGTAACGCCGAAGTTGAGAAATTGGCGCGATCGCGAAGACATCCGAGATAAAGCTTTCATTGTTGCTGTGCTCCCTCAGATGCTGCTGAAGATTGAGTCTGCGAATCCTTCGGTTCGGCTTGCTTAGAGTGCGGGTAAACCACCGCCCACTCCAGAGAATTCATCGGTGCAGAGAACTCAACCACAGCCTCTGGAGCCGGAGTTTTATTCATATCCACCGAAACCACTTTTCCCACAGGCAAACCAGGAGGAAACAACTGACTGTAAGAAGAAGTTGAAACCACATCCCCAGGCTTGACATTGGGAACATTCTCAAAAAACTCCATCACAGCCTGATTTCCGCCTTTCCCGCGCATAAAACCCATGTTGCGACTGCGAGTAATTCCCACACCCAATTGACTCGTAGCGTCGCTGACTAACAGCACCAAGCTAGTATTAGGAGTCACGCTGACAACCCGGCCTACCAAACCGCCCGGGCCCATGACAGTAAAATCTGTTTTGATGCCATCCTTACTGCCGCGCCCCAAGGTTACTTGCTGCCACCAGTGGTCGGCGCTGCGGCCAACAATAGGAGCTACAATCCCTTTAGGTTTCTTAGCAGAAACGTAACCTAAAAGCTCTTTTAGCTTCTGATTTTGATTTTCTACTTCTAATAGCTGCGCTTGCAATTCTTGAGTGCGCGCCGAGATGAGTTCCTCTTGCCCAGAGCCGTTGGCGTGAAACGGACGAGTCACCCAATTGTAAACTTCAAATACTGCAGCACCTTGTGTTTGTCGAACTCCCCAAGCCGCAGTTACAGCTAAACCTAGAAGAGCAATTTGCAGCCGCAGATCCCACCACTTTCGGAATGTATTTTTTAGCATAATTTCATTAATCTCAAATTGTTAAGTCAGGATTTTAGATTTGAGATTGCAGCCGTATTTCTAAATCCACAATCCCAAATTTGTTAACTACATATTGCGCGACGACTGCCCGCTGAAAACCCGTTCCAACTGTTTGTTTTCCAATACCCTACCAGTTCCCAAAACCACGCAGCACAGCGGATCGGCCGCTACGTGAGTGACAATTCCGGTTTCGTGACTGATCAGAGTATCTAAACCTTTCATCAGCGCCCCACCACCAGCCAGCATAATTCCCCTGTCAATAATATCTGCTGCTAATTCCGGGGGGGTGCGTTCCAAAGTACGCTTGACAGCTTCCACAATTACTGAAAGCGGTTCCGACATACTTTCGCGAATTTCTGGGCCTTTGATAGTAACAGTTCGCGGCAAACCAGACAGTAAGTGCAAGCCCCGCACTTCCATCATTACGTCGTCATCCTCTGGAGTTGGATATGCAGAACCTACCTGAATCTTAATTTCTTCAGCAGTGCGTTCGCCGATGACCAAATTGTGAACTTTTTTCATGTATTGGACGATCGCCTCATTGAGTTCGTCGCCGGCTACCCGCACAGACTCACTGATCACCGTACCTTGCAAACTCAAAACCGCAACTTCCGTCGTACCTCCGCCGATATCTATAATCATATTGCCAGTCGCCTCAGCAACAGGCAGTCCAGCCCCGATCGCCGCAGCGATGGGTTCATCAATTAACCGTACTTCTCTAGCACCGGCCTGAGTCGCCGCTTCAATGACAGCACGCCTCTCGACTCCGGTGACACCGCTGGGGATGCCAATAATGATCCGCGGCGAAACTAAGCTTCGGCCTTCGTGAACCCTGCGGATAAAAGTCTTGAGCATCAGTTCCGCCGTATCGAAGTCTGCAATTACCCCGTCGCGAAGCGGGCGCAGTGCTATGACGTTCCCTGGCGTGCGGCCGAGCATTTTTTTGGCTTCTTCTCCAACAGCCAGCGGTATTTTTAAATCTTGGTCGATCGCCACTACAGAAGGTTCCTGCAGAACAATACCTTTGCCCGATACATAAACGAGCGTGTTAGCAGTACCGAGGTCGATACCCATATCTCTAGATAACGAAAATCGATTGAGAAGACCCACTGATTCGTACCCCCCCCCAAAAACTAAAATACTATTGTGTGCAATAATGTTGTTACAAAAGTGTAACCGAGGTGGATTCTATTACGTTTTTCATCCTGAGTCTAGTCAGAAATGTACATTGTCGAGCTCAGGTTGAGCGCCCCCGAGCCAATCATCCACCATCAATATGTTCTGGTAACTGGGTGTACAATCAGGATGAAGCCTCACAAGCGCTGTTCCAAGTTCAGTTTGGAGGCTAGTGCGCGTATGGACTGTTTAACTACATCACCGATCGACCACATTCCCAAAAAAAGTTTATGAGTCTTAATGTTGTGACTTTAGTAGGCCGCGTCGGCGGCGACCCGGACGTTAAGTATTTTGAGTCGGGTACAGTTAAGTGCAGATTGACGCTGGCAGTCAACCGCACATCCAAGAGCAGCGATCAGCCAGACTGGTTCAATTTGGAACTGTGGGGCAAGGATGCACAAATAGCTGCTGACTATATTCGCAAGGGTCGGTTGATTGGTGTCAAGGGTTCGTTGAAGTTCGACCGCTGGCAAGATCGCAACACTGGGGCCAACCGATCATCCCCTGTCATTAAAGTAGACCGATTTGAGCTATTGGATTCAAAACGGGATGCAGAATCGAATAGATCGCAACACAACAGCGAATTCTAGCGTTTGGGGAATTCGGGAATTAATATTTGTGAATTGGGTGGGTGCTCGTGACTTCAGAAAAGTTAGAAATAGTTCAAACTGAGTACCAAGCTGGGCAAGTAGCTTTTGAGAGTGGCCGGTATGCTCAAGCTGTGCAGAGTTTAGAAACAGCTACCGGTTTAGTCGATCGCAATTCCCGGTTGGGCGGCGAGGTGCAGATGTGGCTAGTGACAGCCTACGAAGCCTCTGGCAATACAGAAAGGGCGATCGAGCTTTGCCGCAAACTCACCCGCCATCCCCGCCAAGAAACCCGCCAGCAAGCCAAGCGCTTGCTGTTCATACTCGAAGCCCCCAAACTCACCATCCCTCCCGAATGGATGGTGAAAATCCCCGATTTAGCAGCTTTGGATGAAAATCAATCAATCAGTTTTCAAGCCAATCCCAAGGCTGATATCAAGTACGCCAAACCCAAATTAGTTGCACCGGAACCTGTTGATTTGAGCCAGGTTAATACGAAAGATAATCAGTTTATTTGGGTGGCGTTAATTGCAACAATTATAATTGTTTGCTCTTTAGTATGGCTAAGTTAGGCTAACTTCTACTTAATGCAAACAACCCTAAGCCAGCCGCGCTTAGCGCATTTCAATACTTGACAATCGTTTACATAGTTCCTTTTTACAGGGCCTATCTACTTATACGGTGAAAAAATATTAATTTCCAACCCTTAGCAAGGGGTTGCTCTTACTGAGTGTAAAAAATTGTATCAAAATTCAGCATTTCTGATCGTCCATGACAAAATAGGCAGCAACAGTTCGATCTATCGCTCAGGGTTATTTTTTGTCCCGTAATGGCAACATTACTTGCCAAAGCTTCTTAAGGATGCCATTATCACCTGGACTTTTTAGAAAAATTCCCCTACAAATACTACTAATTGTTCCATTTGTTGTCCAAACAGTTGGAGCAGTGGCTGTTGTTGGTTATCTTTCCTATAGAAACGGTCAAAAAGCAGTAAATGATGTAGCTACTCAGTTGCGGAATGATACTAGCGATCGCATCAAGGAAAATCTAACTTATCTGGTTGCTATTCCCTTTCAATCCTTTGAAAACTATGATGCAGCCCTGCTCCAAAACCGCATCAATCTTAATAATGGGAGAGACGTAGAGAAGTTTCTATGGGGACAACTCCCTGCCTTTCCCCTTATTGCTGCCGCAGCTTTTGTTACCCCCAATCAGGAGTTTTTTGCTGGTGAGCGGCAGGATGATGGCGCGATCGTCATCCGTACTTCGGAGGTAGAAAATAACCACACTTTGACTACCTATACCGCCAGTCCAGAAGGGGAACGCCAGGAAATTATCAACGCCGGGAAACCTAACTTTGACCCCCGCAAACGCCCCTACTATAAAATTCCAGTCCAGCAAAAGCAAGCTGTTTGGGCAAAACTGTATCCTCACATTACAGGTAAATACCTATACATTGCCGCTGGCAAACCCATATATACCAAGACTGGAGAGCTGCAAGGAGTGTGGATGACAAGCTTAAATCTGGTAATGTTTGGGGATTTTTTAAGTAAACTCAAAATCGGTAAAACTGGGCAAAGTTTTATTCTGGAACGTTCTGGAGAAATGATGGCCACCTCTACAGGGGAAAAGCCCTTTCAATATTACCCAGAAAAGGTTGTCCAACTGCCAGAACAACGAATTGAACGACTCAAGGTTGTCAATAGTAGCAATGCCATCACCCAAAAAGCGAGTCAAGCTTTGCTAGAGCAGTTTCAGGATTTTCAAAATATCCAAGCATCTCATCAACTGAAATTTACCGTCGCTGCTAAAAATTATTTCGTCCAAGTCGCTCCTTTTCGAGATGGTAAAGGTATTGACTGGTTGGTGGTAGTGACTATTCCAGAAGCAGATTTTATGGATCAAATTAATGCCAATACTCAGACTACAATCCTGCTCTGTTTAGCAACTTTGATTTTGGCAATTTTGTTGGGTATTCTGACCGCTCGCCGGATTATCCGTCCTGTGGAGCGGATCACCACTGCTTCGGAAGCGATCGCTGGGGGCAATCTCAACCAACAAGTCGAGGTTAGTTCCATTGTTGAACTTGGCAAATTAGCCAACGTTTTTAACGGCATGACCCAACAACTGAAGGATTCTCTAGATGCCCTCCATTTGGCAAATGAAGAGTTGGAAGATAGAGTGGAGCAAAGAACTGGAGAACTGCGCCAAGAAAAAGAAAGGTCAGAACAATTACTTTTGAATATCTTACCTGCGGAAATTGCCGATCGCCTCATGCGAACTAATGAATCCCCTGCTGAACATTTTGAAGAAGCCACGATTTTGTTTGCGGATATCGTAGGTTTTACTGGGATCTCGGCTCGGATAGAGCCGATGCAATTGGTAGCAGGTTTGAACCAAATTTTCTCTGCCTTCGATCAACTCACTGAAAAGTATGGTTTAGAGAAAATTAAAACCATTGGGGATGCCTACATGGTAGTTGGTGGTTTACCCGTTTCTCGAACGGATCATGCCGAAGCGATCGCCAACATGGCGTTGGATATGCACGCCTATATGCAAGAGGTGGAGAATATTTTTGGGGAATCTCTACAAATTCGGATCGGGATTAATACCGGGCCTGTAATTGCGGGAGTAATTGGGATTAAGAAATTTATCTATGACCTCTGGGGTGATGCGGTGAATATCGCCTCAAGGATGGAATCCCACGGTAAACCGGGATACATTCAAGTCTCCGATGCGACTTATCTCAAATTACAGCATAAATACTTACTAGAGCCAAGGGGTACGATCCAGGTCAAGGGAAGAGGAGAAATGATGACCTATTGGCTTTTGGGTCGGGGGGGGATGAATATTAGCCACTAGCATTCGATAGGTGAATAACTGTTAACTTGTTCTTCCAGCCAGGGAAAAGTTTGGGCGCTATAAAATGCTTCGGAAGATGAATTCTATCAAGCGATGGATGGTTTTACGCGCGGGTGTCGAGAAACCGGTTTTTTTTGCGAATCAGTCGGCTACAGCGCGTCTTCTCAGTAAAAACCAGGTTTCTAAGTCTTTGCGAGTTCTGGCCGTACCCAAAATCAAAGAAACCGGGTTTTTCGCAGTTTTTCGGCGGTGTATCGATATTTTGGGAAAAAACCCGGTTTCTGGCCACACCCAAAATCGCTAAAATAAAACAAAGACCAACCAGAAAGGCGATTATTGTGAGCGATTCCACCATAGAACAGATATTGAAATTGGCAAGTCAGCGAGCCGATGCCGCTGAAGTATACTACCTGTCGAGTCAAGACACGCCGATCGAATTTGAAAACAATCGCCTCAAATCCCTGCAAACCAAAGCACTGCAAGGCGTAGCACTCCGGCTGATTCACAAAGGCAAAATCGGCTTTGCTAGTTCCACCGACTTAACGCGGATAGACGATTTAGTCGATGCAGCCATTCAAACTGCCGAAATCGGCGATCCCGCAGAATTTGAACTCGCCTCCAACTTCCACCTAAAAGGCCCGGAAACCACCTACACTCCGCCCACAACTGCCGAATTAGTCGAAAACGGCAAAAACCTCATTGAGCAAGTTCACGCCTACAATCCCGATATTATGGTAGATGTAGGCTTTCACGTCCGCAGCGGCCGCGTCAAAATTGCCACGACGCGAGATGTGTATGCCGAAAGAAGCAGCCAAATAGTCAGCGGGACGATCGCCGGAAATTTGGTCAAAGGAGAAGACTTTATGCAAGCATACAGTTACGATGTTGCGCGCGATCGACCCCTGGACACCAACAGCATCCTGCAATCACTCCTCGAAAAATACCGCCTCGCCGAACATCCAGCCAGCATCACCAGCGGTTCCTACCCAGTCTTATTTACCCCCAGAGCCGCCGCCAGCACATTAGGCAGCCTCTTTGATACAATCCTTTCAGGTCAAGCAGTAGTCCAAAAAGCATCTCCCCTAGCCGACAAAATCGGCGAAACCTTATTTGACGAACGCTTCACCTTTTTTGAAGACCCCACCTACGGCCCTTCTGCTTGTCCCTTCGACGACGAAGGTACACCCACCACCCGCAAAACCTTGATAGACAAAGGCACCGTCACCGGATTTTATTGGGATCGCAGATGGGCCGCTCGCGCCGGTGTACAATCAACCGGCAACGGTTTTCGCGGCGGATTGTCGCGCCCGGGCCCTGATTTGACTAACTTTTGCATTTCCCCAGGAAATACCAGCACCCAAGACTTGATTGCTAGCATGGACGAAGGCCTGATAATAGAGCAAGTTTTAGGTGCCGGCCAATCCAATCAGTTAGCTGGCGAATTTTCTGTCAACTTGGACTTAGGCTACAAAGTAGAAAAAGGCAAAATTGTCGGTCGCGTCAAGAATACAATGGTGGCAGGCAGCATTTTTGAAGCCTTTAAAAATTTGGCAGATTTAAGCAGCGAAGCCGAATGGGTAGGCGGTGCGGCATATTTGCCGAGTATGCTGTTTCAACAGTTGGGTGTAGCTTCGAGGCAATCTTAAATAGTTGACAATTGACAGTTGACAGTTGACAGTTGAATGAGTTCTTCAGTCCTCTTGAGATGACTTGAGCTTTGAGGCAGGGGTTTCAACCCTTGCCGGACTATTGGTTGTACCTTAAACAGTTGACAGTTGACAGTTGACAGTTGACAGTTGACAGTTGACAGTTGAATGAGTTCTTCAGGTTTTTAGAAGCGGTTTAAAGGTAAAAATAGGAAAAAAGGTAAAATGAAGCAGGAAATTGTCAAGGATGGAACTGGGAAGAGGGAAAAAAACTTTTTCTTTCTTTTACCTTTTGTCTTGTGTCTTTTAACTCTAGTGACTGGCTGTGTTCAGTACGATGTCGGAGTTAACTTTGAGAGTCAAACTCGCGGCGAAATCGTGCAGCACATTAAACTCGGGGAAAGGTTGACGAGTTTCAGCAGCGAAACAGTTGCAGATTGGTTGAAAAGCGTAGAACAACGGGTGAGATTGCTGGATGGGAAAACTAAACGGCTTTCTGATACAGAAGTTCTAGTCAGGATTCCTTTCAATAATGGCGCTGAGTTAGAAGACAAGTTTAACCAATTTTACAATCCGATCGCACAAACCGCAAAATCTCGGGTTGCAAGTCCGCTAGAAACCGATTTGCCGAAGTTTGAATCTCACCTTAGTGTCAAGCAGAATAATTTGTTATTGGTGCTGCGAAATCGGTTGAGTTTGGAATTGGATTTGCGCTCTCTTTCACTGCTTTCTTCTAACGGCAGTCTGCTGCTGAGTCCGGGGGGACTTTTGGAGCTTGACTTTAGCTTGAACACGCCTTGGGGTGCCGAAAGTATTGAAACTGTCGCCGGTGCGCTGGTTCCCGAAAGCTATCAGCAGGGAAAACAGTTAGTTTGGAAGCTCAAACCCGGAGAAGTTAACTATTTGGAGGCGATATTCTGGATTCCCAGCCCGGTAGGAATTGGGGCGCTGATTATTTCCTTGTTTGTAGCCGCAGGCATTGCTTTGAAATATAAAATATTGCCAGCACTCTTAATCGGCAAGAAACCGCAAAACATCGGTCAAACCTAAAGAGGATATGTCCTAGAGGGGCGGGTTAACCAATATCTTCAATCAACTCTCAGAACTCCAATAAACCCGCCCCTCCCCGGATATTATGGTTAATTCACCGGATTTGATCTTATCACAAGAACTGAGAATATCTTTCAAGAAACAGTTGACAAATGGTAAATAATTTGCTTAACCTGAATTGAGAATTAGGAACAGAGAAAATGCGAGCGCTAAATTTCTTCTTCATCTTTCTGATTTGCTTGGCTCTAGTATTTTTCAGCATCGAAAATACACAGCCAGTCGCGATTCAAGTTATCGAAGGCGTCCAAGTTAAAGCTCCACTATGCGTAGAACTAATTGTAGCGACCGGATTAGGGGCAACTCTAGCGTGGCTGTTCAGTCTGTGGTCGAGACTGCAGCGAACCCTCGCGTCGCGCCAACAACTCCGCCAAGTTCGCGAAAAAGAGCAGCGGATTCAGGAATTAGAACAAAATCTTGAACGCTATAAAGCCGAAGTAGAAGGCAAACAACCTTTGTTAGAAAGTGCAGAACCGATAAGTTTAGAAATAGCAGCCATTGAGGGCACAACTGCTGAAATGACCGCCAATTAACTTGATATGCTCTCTCGTTTTCCGAGAGGCAAAATCTAAAATCTAAAATCTAAAATATAAAATCGAATGGCCGTTTCCCGAGACCAAGATGGCTTAGAAACGATTTCAGAGGGGATCGCAATTTTAATTGACCTAGCCGAACGGGGAGAAATTGATCCTTGGGACGTTAAGGTAATTGAAGTGTTCGATCGATGTCTGAGCAAGCTTACGAACGCCTGCGATGCAGATCAGAGTTCGGATTTCTCCGATTTGTCCCACTCCGGCCAAGCGTTTTTGTACGCTTCAATGCTGGTTTTGCTCAAAGCAGAAAGTATTGTCCTCTCAGAACCCCCGCCAAATCCCGAATTGGACGAAGCCGCCCTCGAAGACGCAGAACACTCAGGCGGGCGACATTTGCCGCAGCATTTAGAGCGGCAATTGCGCCGTCGCGGTGTAGCTCAACTACCGCAAAAACGCCCGGTGACACTCCCAGAACTGATTGAGCAGTTGCAGCTAATGAAAGCAGCAATGGAGCAGACAGTTACCCCCCGCCGCCGCCCTACCTCCAAAATGCGATCGCAAGCGGCCCAGGCTATCTTTGAGCTAGCTCACCAAGAAAATCTTGTAGAAACTGCTAGTGAACTCGAACGGTTTCTGGCTCAGCGGGGCCAGGAAATTGACGAGGGTTGGCTGGACTTGGACAAATTGCTAGAGCTTTGGCACCATAACGACTTGAACTCTCCTGTCAACCCAGAACACCCGGTATCTAGTGGGGAAGTTCACTTGCCAAATCATGACCGCGTGGGTATTTTTTGGGCGTTGTTGCTGCTATCGGCTCAGTCTAAAGTAGAGTTGCTTCAAGAGGAGTTTTACCAAGACCTCAAAATCCGCGCGCTTTGAGCTTGCAGGGTATTAGGTTCTCGGAGGAAACTAATAGACCTCTTGCAAAATAATTTTATGCTATAATCAAACGTTTGGCTTAAGTGGAGCAGATTGCAGGTTATATCAGCACTTGACAATTATGAGTGAGCTTCGTGGGTCTCAAACTCAAAACCTTTAATTGTAACATAGATTTTTTTTGCAAGAGGTCTAATAACTATGCCACTGCGTCGGTTAAGATTCTAGGCAGAATCTCGCTCTCTGGCATTCTGTTGCTGAGTCCCGAATGCGGAGAGCGGGAGTGTGAAGTTCTTGCTGATTCCCGATACCTGGTTTCTTAAATCCAGGTAAATTCGGAATAAATGATTGATAGCCTGGTACGATGTCGCCTATAAACAGGTCAGGATTTTGCTGTGATCGATCGCTTCGACGATCGCAACCGCTAGCATCTAATTGTTGAGTTTATATCAATTAACAGAGGGTTGAGGAAGTTAATAATGAAAGCGATGATTCTGGCGGCCGGTAAAGGCACTCGCGTCCGTCCTATTACTCAGACAATACCCAAACCGATGATTCCCATCCTGCAAAAGCCAGTGATGGAGTTTTTGGTTGAATTGCTCCGCCAGCACGGATTTGACGAAATTATGGTCAACGTTTCCCACCTGGCAGACGTGATTGAAAACTACTTCCGCGACGGTCAAAAGTTTGGGGTACAAATTGCCTATTCTTTTGAAGGGCGAATTGAGGACGGAAAAATGATTGGAGAGGCTATCGGTTCGGCTGGTGGCATGAAACGAATCCAGGACTTCTCGCCGTTTTTTGACGATACTTTTGTGGTGCTGTGCGGCGACGCTTTGATTGACTTGGACTTGACTGCTGCTGTGAAGTGGCACCGGGAAAAAGGGGCGATCGCTACTATTGTTATGAAATCGGTTCCCCGCGAGGAGGTTCCCAGTTACGGAGTGGTGGTAACAGACGAGTCTGGCAAAGTTAAAGCTTTCCAAGAAAAACCTTCTGTAGAGGAAGCTCTGAGTACCGACATTAACACTGGTATTTATATTTTTGAACCGGAAATATTCGATTACATTCCTTCGGGCGAGGAATACGATATCGGTTCGCAGTTATTCCCCGCGCTAGTAGCAGCAGGCGCGCCTTTTTACGGGATTAGCATGGACTTTGAGTGGGTGGATATCGGCAAAGTTCCTGACTATTGGCGGGCAATTCAGAGCGTGCTGCTCGGACAAGTTAAAAATGTTTCGATTCCAGGAATTGAAGTGCGCCCCGGCATTTACGCTGGTTTGAATGTAGCTGTCAACTGGGATAAGGTTGATATTACTGGGCCTGTTTACATTGGCGGGATGACGATCATTGAGGATGGAGCAAAAATTGTCGGGCCGACAATGATTGGCCCAAATTGCTGGCTTTGCAGTGGCGCAACTGTGGAAAACAGCGTGATTTTTGAGTATTCCCGTTTGGGGCCGGAGGTGCGGTTGGTTGATAAACTGGTGTTCGGGCGCTACTGCGTTGATAAAACCGGGGCTGCGATCGATTTGCAAGCGGCGGCTCTCGATTGGCTGATTACTGACGCTCGCCAAGTTTTACCGACTCACCACGGAGAAGAGCGGCGGGCGATCGCAGAAATTCTCGGCCATGCTGAATAATTGCTAATTGCTCAAGGTAAGGTGCGCTAGGCGCACCCTACTTTTACATTTATGATCTCAGCTTTTAATTCTGGTATTGTGCTTAGGTTGCACCTCACATCTTCCACCATTCTCAATAACAGGCTTTCCGGCCTGTTCCACAAAGAGTAGATTTTCTTGTGGAACAGGCCGGAAAGCCTGTTCATAAAAGGCTTATTGACAGTGGTGCAACATCTCAGTTGCACCCTACATTTTAAGACTGAAGATAAGTATACTGGCTGAGACTCCGCTCGTAATTTTGCAGCAAAAGTTGGGCCTCGGAAAGAGTAATTTTATTTTGCTGCAAAGCTGCTTCTGTTTGACGGCGGATGCTTTCAACCAAATTTTCTGAATCGTACTGTACGTAGCTGAGGACTTCTTTCATAGTGTCTCCTTTCACAACGTGTTCGATATGATAGCCAGAAGGTGTTAGCTGAATGTGAACTGCATTAGCATCGCCGAATAAGTTGTGAAGGTTGCCCATAATTTCTTGATAAGCACCTCCCAAAAATAGCGCCAAATAGTAAGGTTCTCCAGGTTTGAGAGTATGCAGTTCCAAAACCGACTTCACATCTCGCAAATCGATAAATTGGTCGATTTTGCCGTCGCTGTCGCAGGTAAGATCGGCTAAAATACCGCGTTGAGTTGGTTCTTCGTCGAGTCGGTTAATTGGCATAATAGGGAACAATTGGTTAATTGCCCAACTGTCCGGTACTGACTGAAAAACAGATAAGTTGATGTAATAAATGGACGCCATCACCTTTTCTAAGTCTTCCAAATCGTCAGATACGTATTCTTTCTGCCGCGCGATCTTCTGTATTTTATCGCAGCAAGCCCAGTACAACTGTTCGGTTTTTGCCCGTTCCGCAATTCCCAAATAGCCTAAGTTAAATAAACTGACTGCTTCTTCCTTGAATTGGATAGCATCGTGATAAACTTCTTGGTAATTTTCTGGACTGATAGATTGGTAAATTTCGTAGAGATTGCGCGGAATTTGGTGGGCGTTTTCGTCTACTGGTTCGGGTACTTCTCTGGGGACATCGCTAGTACCGAGTACGTCAAAAACTAACACTGATTGGTGAGATGCGATCGCCCGCCCACTTTCGCTAATGATAATTGGAACCTGGATTTTGCGCTCGTCGCAGGCATCTTTCACTCCCGCTACTACGTCGTTAGCGTAGTTTTGCATATTGTAGTTTTTGGAAGCGTGGAAGTTTGTTTTAGACCCGTCGTAGTCTACGCCGAGTCCACCGCCTACGTCCAAGTAGTTCATATTAGCTCCCAATTTAGCTAATTCTACATAAATGTGGCTGGCTTCTCGAATGGCGTCTTTGATGACGCTAATTGAGGAAATTTGGGAGCCGATGTGGAAGTGCAGTAACTGCAAACAATTGAGCATTCCAGCTTTTTCTAGTTCGCCGACTGCACGCATAATTTCAGGAATTGTCAAGCCAAATTTTGCCCGATCGCCCGTGGAACCTCCCCAGCGGCCAACGCCTTTGGTAGTGAGTTTTGCTCGCACTCCCAAAATTGGTTTAATTCCTAATGCTTTGCTCGCGACGATTGCGAGTTCTACTTCCTCTATTTGCTCCAGCACAATTACGGAAGTTTGCCCTAGTCGCTGCGCCAAAATAGCCGTTTCGATGTATTCGCGGTCTTTGTAACCGTTGCAAATTAACAAAGCGCCTGGGTTTTTTAAGGTAGCCAAAGCTATCATTAATTCCGGTTTCGATCCGGCTTCGAGCCCGAAGTGATGGGGTTGACCGAAACGCACCAAATCTTCAATTAATTGTCGGTGCTGGTTGCATTTTACTGGAAAGACACCGCGATAAACATTTTTGTAATTGTACCGAGCGATCGCTCTGGCAAAACACGAATTTAAGCGCTCGATCCGGTCTTCCAAAATATCAGAAAATCGAATCAGCAGGGGCAAAGCCAAATTTCGCTGTTTCAGGGATTCTACCAGTTCGCACAAGTCGAGGGAACCGCCGCGATCGCCCTTGGGAGACACTGTAACGTGACCGGCTGCATTGATCGAAAAATACGGTTCGCCCCAACCTTGAATTCGGTAGAGTTTCTCACTATCTTCTATTGTCCAAGATGCTTTTGGCAGTTGAGCCGCCGTTACCAAAGCACTGTCTGGTGCCGCCAAACTCGTGACTGTTGGCGAGTGAGTCGATAGCGGATCGAGATCGGAGAAAGCAGCGGTGGCTGGGGAACTCATCTTATCGGAAACCTCTTTTAGGAGTGGTCAAATAGATAGTTTATCGCACATATCGGGTTTCCTGATGCAGTTAAAAAATCACTTTGGGTAAACGGGCGGGCGATTTTAGATTAAAGATTTTAGATTAAAGATTTTAGAATTGACTCTACAGATGGATGAAAATCGGGGATTTAACTAAAATCTCCACCGTGATTGCTCTCCAGGACTTATTTCTTCAAGCAAGTATCCCTATGCAGGTGAACTCGGAAATCGGTTTCCGAGTTCACCTGCACCAAGAGAGTTGTCGGACGATCGATCGCCCGACACACACTAACCAAAAATCACCTCCGGCGGCGCCATGTCAGCCCCCATAATCATTCCCCCGTTATTAGACTTCTTCAAGCCCGGTTGAGGTGCTTTTTCTGGGGTCTTCTGAGCCGGTGCAACTGAGGCTGGCGGTGTCACCTGCGTTGGAGGTGCTGCCTGTGCTCCTGGCACCACGGGTTGCTGCGACAGCCAACCTAAACCCCCTACAGCCCCAGCCATCAAAGCGGTGTAGCCGATGTACAAATGCACCGGACGCATTTGAAAGCCTTCGCCTGAGTCGGAATCGGAAACAGACACATACATACTGGGAATTGGACTCGGAGCGGGTTTGGGCAAAGCATTCGCCATAGCGCTGCCGTCTAGTCCCAAGGCGTCGCCAAGTCTGCGGATAAAACCTCTAACGTAAATATCTTGGGGCAGTTTGTCGATTTCCCCATTTTCGATCGATTCGATGTGGTGCAGCGGCACGAGAGTTTGACTGTGGAGTTGCTGCAGGGATAGCGAGCGAATTTGCCGTCCCTTACGCAATTCTCTACCCAACTCCTGCAGGCACTCTTCTCGCTGTTGGACGGCTAAAGCTGCTTCTTCTTCCTTGGTGAGTTTTTTCGGCTTCTTGGGAAAACCGAACCCTGGGAAGGATTTTCCGGGGGCGATAACAGTTGCAGGTGGAGCCGACTCGACTTTAATTTCGTCTTGGGGCGCTTGTTTGCTGTCTTCAGAAATGTTAGTTTCTCGATCGGAATTTTCTTCTGTCTCGGACTCGGTTTGGGGTGGCGCTTCCACAGTAGCGCTGCGCCAATAGAAGACAGGAGCAGCTACTGGTGGCTCCAATTCTTGAATTTCTGTCACCGTCTCAATGGCGGGACTTAAAGCAGCAAAAGTCTGTTCGGCTACTTGCGGTTCAATTTTGTTTTGTTTGGGAAATCGATCGAATGCGAGCTTGACGGCTTCTCTGCTAACTGCTCTAATTAAAATTTCGGCAGCGGAGGCTGCTTCGCCCAACATTGTTTGCAGGCTAGCTAGAGCTTGGCTATAGGTGTCGCTACAGAGGAGTTCAGCTTCTATTTGACCTAGGACAGAACGAAAACTTTCTTGAGAAATTTCAATAGTTGGGTGATCTGTCACCCCAAAATAAGCCTCGGGTTTCAGTGCCATGATATTCATGTTGTCTTGGTAGAAGGTATCTGAGTACGTTCTTCGACAGGTTGGCAGTGATTCCGGATGTCGGTTGGGGGAGAGTGGGAGAGTGAGAGAGAGTGAGGGAGAGTGAGAGAGTGGGAGAGTGGGAGAGTGGGAGAGGCGCAATTCCCACTGACCAATTTTCTATTGCTTGTGGATGCGATCGAGCAACCAAAGAGCCCCGAAAATCCCGACAAAATGGGCAACAGTGGCGTGAGTATTGGCGAGTACCACAAATATATCTAGCGGCTGAATAAATCGGCCCACATCAACTGCGGCACCGAACAAGGCTTGCGGCTGAGCTAGAGATTTGGCTAAAAGGGTGCCGCTGATGGCTTCTGCGCCGATCAGCGTCAGCACCATTCCTGACAAGTTGCTAAAAAGTGCCAGCCGCACCTCTTTGATGGTGTCTGCTTTTTTGGGGCGGACAGCGTTAGCGGGCGATCGCAGTTGTCTCGACAAACGGGTGAAGCGGAAAGAGCGATATACGCTGTAAGCGAGTACGGCTAGCCCACAAATGGCAAAAAATACGCCCCCGCCGGTGCCAGCACTGGTGGAACCCGCAGCGGCGCTAGCCCTGGGGAGCGCGAAGGGGATGGCAAAGAGCAAAATGATCGCCGCTACCACCCCTAGCACTACCTGTACCCAGAAGCAAACCCAGCCTGTTGTACGAAGGGCAAAGGCAACTCGCTGTACGGCGACAGGAAGCTTATCGTTATCTAACTGATTAGTCATATTTTGAGCGGGTATAATTAATTGGCATTAGTTGGCAGCACTTTTTTCTCTTCGGGGACGGTTGACGGCGGTTAACCCTCTTTATAATAGAAGTAGCAATGTTTAAGATTTGTAACTAACATTGGATTTCACATTTGAATAGCGTCGATCGCCAGGTACCCAAAGCAATGACACAACTACAACCCACGGTCACTCCCAAACTGGAACAGCCAAAGTTTGGCTTCAACAGCTACGCGGAACGCCTTAACGGTCGAGCCGCGATGATCGGTTTTTCTTTAACTTTAATTATCGAGTATGTCACAGGCCAGGGCTTGCTGTCCTGGTTAGGTCTCAACTAATTTTAGCAATGGCGCGGTCAGCCTTACACTTTGTCTTGACTCGAACGGCAGCGGGTGTGACTTGTGCTGACCGCGACAAATTCGGGAATTGATTAAAATATTAATTACAAACAAGCCCAGCGACTTCTCCGCCGAGAGAGATCTGTTCCCGAATGCAATAGCTGGCTTTTGGAGGTGTATATGGGGTGGAATTTTGATTTGACAAGCTTGGCAATTTTGCCTCGCTCCCGTACAATTCCCCACAGGCGAGAAGATTAATTTAGGTGAAGCTAGTATTTGAGCTAGAAATCCCGATCGTTCCGCCAACTCTAAGTTTTAGAGCTTGTAAATAAATATAGAACAGAGTAAAACCAAATGAATGCTTCGTGGACGCGACTTTTGAGGTCAGCTTACCGTAGAGAACCAATTACCAGCTTTGTTGTGACAGTGGGCGTTGTCGATGCAGCCATCGGCAGCATGGGTGCGAGTGGCTCTTTATTGGCTTTTGGGCTGGGCACCGCTGGGGTGGCGATGGCTCTCCGCTGGTGGCAATTTTACCGCTCTGGAGCCGAACAACCCGCACCTGCTCCCGAATACTATCTTCCTCCTCAGTCTTCTAGACCTCAGTTGCCCGTGCTTAACGTGTCTAAAAAAAATCCTCCTTATTAAGATTACTGGGCAATGGTGACTGGGCGATGTGCCGATCGACTCCCTGGATCTGAGGCACTAAAAGATAGGGCAAGAAAGTCTTTCGATCTTGGATGCTTGGTTTATGAATATTTCTGTTGCCGAGAAACTGTACAAAATTGGCTCTGTAGCTGCCTGTAGTGGTTTGTCGGTGAAAACTGTTCGTTACTATGAGGAGATGGGCTTGCTGTCTCCTGCGGTAAAGCGATCGCCCGCGGGTTATCGCTTGTTTGGCGAAACCGTATTCAACAGGTTGGCGTTTATTAAACGATCTCAGACTCTGGGTTTGAGCCTTCAGGAGATTAAGGATATTTTACAGGTTCGCGATCGGGGAGAGTTGCCTTGCTCTGAAGCGAAGCAGCATCTCACGGCTAAGGTAGAGGAAATTTCCGTGCAAATTGCTGCCTTAGAAACTTTGAAGAGGGAGTTGCAAGGCATTCTCAACTGCTGGCAAGAGCAGCCCTCGCAGGCGAGCATTACTAGCACGATTTGTCCGAACATTCAGCGGGATTGAGTGGCGGAAAGATACAAAAAAAGGGAAGGAATTATCGGTTTCCTTCCCTTGATGGTTTTGTTGGTGGTTTTGTTGGTGTTTTGTCGATCGTGTTGAGCTTTTAACTGTTTTCGCAGAGTTTGCTGTTGCTTTTTGAGTTGCCGAGCCCTGGCTGAGCCGCCTTTACCTTTGGAGTTTCTACCCTCACTGCGGGGAGACTCCCAACTTTTTAGTCTCATGTTTTTAATTGTTTGCACTACTCCTATAATACACCGCTATATTTTCACTGTCAAGTATTTTTTAGACTGATGTTTTCTAGTATCAACTGTTGACTGATGGGGATTTGCTACAGACATAGCGATGCTGCGCCCATTGCCTGCGGCTGGTTACGCCTACGCGCTTTTTGACAATTTGGGATGTAAGGGCGATCGCTAAACTTATCAGGTAATTATGGTAATCTAAAAGTTAGGTAACTAGGACTGGCAAGAATGGAGGAATGTGACAACACAATTTTTCTGTCCATATCTCGATAGTGAGGTTTAACTCACTGAAGAACGAGAACTACATATTGTCGAGACACATCCCGATTTGCTACCATCTTATCAGGAAAGAATTGCTAAAACTCTAGCTGACCCAGATGAGGTTCGATGTGATTTACGTTTCGGCAATACTCTTCTATTTTCACAGCAGTTTGGTAAGGGTCGCAAGGGTAGGTATGTTGTAGTAGCTGTTGTGAATGATACAGATCCCACACAGCGCTATTGGATCGTGACAGCTTACTTAACAAAAAATGTTACCCAAGGAGAGATAATATGGCAAAAAAATTAACTTTTAAATACGATGCTATTAGGGATATTTTGTACGTCAATAAATGTTCGCCTTATGCAGAGCAAGAATCGCAAGAACTAGACTATGGAATTGTGGCTCGTCTCAATCCTGACACGGAGGAAATTGAAAATCTGGAAGTTATGTTTTTCTCAAAGCGGTTGCGAGAAAGTAATGTATTTGAATTACCGATTGTGGGTGACTTGCACTTGAGTTATCAGGCTTAAAAAAGTAGCGACACGCTACCACTCCCCTTAAAATCCAGATCGCCTGTGTTAAAATTATGGAAGCTCAACCACGAGAAGTACAGAACTATCTGAAAGCCGATGGGACAAGTCCATTTGAAGGATGGCTTGATTCCTTTCAAGATACGAAAACTGTATCTAAAATCAAGAAACGACTCAGGCGAGTTGAGCTAGGCAATCTGGGAGATTATCGCTCAGTAGGAGCCGGAGTTTATGAACTTAAGATTGATTATGGCCCTGGCTATCGGATCTATTTTGGACAAATCGGGTTAACAGTTGTGTTGCTGCTATGTGGCGGTGATAAAAGCAGTCAAGAGCAAGATATTAGTCAAGCTAAAAAATATTGGAGAGATTATGAAAGAACTCAAAGTGCCAACAAGTAGAAGCTACCACGAATACTTGATTTCTTCTCTGAAAAACCCTGAAAGTGCTGCTAGCTATATCGAGGTTATGTTGGAATTAGAGTCAGAAAAACCAGAACCGGAATTACTGCGAGCAGGACTTAAAGATGTGGTGGATGCTTATTTACAGATGAATAAGTTATCGACGGAAGCTAAATTTATATATGAGAAACTCGATCGAATGTTGTCTGAGAGTGGGGGCGAGGAAATTTATGCTTTGATAGTTTTACTAGATAAACTGGGGTTCCAGTTAGCTGTCGCATTAAAGTAGGTTAATTAATAAAATAGTTAGGGCGATTCCTACGGGATAGCTGCGCTTCACGCGCTTTTTGACAATTTGGGATGTAAGGGCGATCGTTATTTCATTACGCTCGCGATCGACCCCTACAAGCTACAAAAACTCATCTACTGGGAAACCCGGTTATTCTCTCTTATAAATTAGCTATAAACTCATCAGGTGTGACCTTTGCTTGCTTTAGAACACCGCTGAGAGTACCAATTTTTAACTCGCGGTGGAGTGGCACAACGCAAACAATTTCTCCGTCTGGAAGAGGCTTTTTAAGGACAACGTGGCTACCCGTTTGTCTGGCTTGATAAAAGTCTAAACGCTCTAGTACGCGAATTACTTCTAGGCTTGATATTCTGGGCAACCTAGGCATAGCTAACCTCTATGCTAGTTACAAACCTGGGAGTGATTTCGTCGGGTAAAGGACACTCTTCGAGATAGAGCCTTGTAGCTTCTTTGAGATTAGCGATCGCTTGTTCTATGGTTTCGCCTTGGTCAATTGTGCCGACTTCTGGACATTCGGCAATGTACATATCTTCTTCTTTGTAAATGATGACTGTGAAGCTTTTAGTTTTCATTATATTTTTGCTTTCAGCATCAGAGGTTGCTTAGTTTCTATTTCCTAGTTTATCTTGGATGTAATTTTTTTGCAAGTACAGGGGAAGAGGCGCGATCGCGCTTTTTGACAATTTGGGATGTAAGGGCGATCGCGCTTTTGTAGTAACTAGGATATCAGCAGCTAGGGAGCGGGCTTAATCTCTGGTAATTTAAAACTTAATTGGTAATATGGATAAAATCAAGGAGCTTCAGTTTTGATTCTGTTGCTTATTAGCGTGTAGTTGTTCTGATAATCAGCAAGCTTTTCTTTAGCTTGAGCTTCCACAAATGTACCTTGAGGAATAGAACTTAACAAGTTGATCGCCTGCTGCAATTTTGATTGAGCATTCTGCCAGACTTCTTTAGGATGAGGTGGATTATTCACCATGAGGGCAGCTTCCCCTGCTAGTTTTTGGGCAGCTTCTAAATTAGTGGCTGCTTTCTGTTCAGTGACAATTCTATTAGTAATCGCCTGATAGTTAGTTCGATAAACACTTAGCTTTTCTTGAGCTTGAGTTGCAACAAGCGAATTGTCTGGAATTGCCTCTAACAATTTGATTGATTCCTGCCACTTCCCTTGTACTTGCTGCCAATTTTCTAGTGGATGAGGTGGATTTTGAGTCATAACGGCAGCTTCCATTGCTAGTTTTTGAGCTGCTGCTAAATTTGTTGCTGTTGGGTCTGGCTGAGGAGTCGGTGTTAAGGTGGGTGAAGCTTCAGAATTTGTTTTTTGCTCTCCAACATTTAGAGGAATTCCCGAATTTGGTATTGTCTGCTGACTCGGTGAAATTTGAAAGGTAGTTTTCCAGCCGACAAAACCCAAAACTCCTAGAGTCAGTGTGGATAGTATCAGTATCCAGCCACTTCTACCCCCGCGTCTTTGCTCTGAAGACATGGTACGGTCAATAGAATTTAGAGATTCTCCTGTCTGTGTGGATCTTTCACTTTGCTTACGACTAGGTTTTTTTTGTTCCTTGCGACGGCGTTCTTTTTCTAGGTGCTTAAGAGATTGTTCAGCCTCTCCTCTTAACCTATTAGCCCGGTCAATTAAAGCATTAGCTTTTTCTTTTAAAGATACACATTCATTCAAGATAATTCCTAATGTTGTAGTTTGACCCTCATAAGAGATAATAAGCCCATGCTCTTCATCAAACCATTCTATCGCAAACACTGATTCCCCAAAGTAAGATATAAAAGCTTTTATGCGCTCAATAGGCTCGACATTACGTTCAAGATTTTGTACGATACTATCCAGTTTTGGCTGAACCTGTTTTAGCTGTTCTTGAGCTACCTTTATTTGCTGAACCTGTTGCCTTAAACTTTGCTCTTCATCAAAGTCTATGTGAATTCTTAAATCTTCATCAATTTGCCTTACTTCTTCAGGGAGACTTAGAGATTTCCTTTCCAATTCTAGCTGGAGCAATAATTGTGAATCATTTAAAATATTCTCGGCTATATTTTTTAGACCATCGCCCCAATCAATTAAGTTTTCAACATTTTCTATTAAGTCAGCAAGAGACGTTTCCTTATCTGGCTCGCCCAATTTTTCAGCAAGTAAGTTACTCCCTGCCGTGAGAAGTGCATCTACTAAAAATCCACCAGGAATAAAAAAGCTGGCTATTGTTCCGAAGAAAGGGATTGCGCCAAGAACTCCTTTATTAAATTTTTCACTGTCCAATACTTCTTGAAGCTTATTTTCAATAATATTTAGTTTATTTTGAATGTTGCTAATTCGCTCTATTTCCCGTCTAATATCGCTAGAGTTGCCAATAGTAAGTTTCATACTATCAGCAAGTTGGGGCAGTTCGTTTACAAGGTACTCTAAATCTGACATGATTTACTCTCCTTTAACTATTAATTAATCACCCAAAGACACGTTTAGCTCCCAGTTTTTATCCTCCATCTCTTGATATGAATATGTCAAATCGCCTCGCCTACCGATCTGAATTGTGTAAAACTCTGCTTTTCTTATACCATTCACTTCGATAGAAAATTGGCAGTGGTTATCAGATATTATTTTACCTATGCCTAACTCTCCAGTCGCAATAGTTTCTCCTTTATGATCTTTTACTAGCACCTGCCTACCACTTTTAATATCCCCGTAACCTCCTTTTCCATTACAAAACTGACCCACTCCACCGAAGAAGTCATCCTTGAGTGTTAGTGAGCCTTTAATATTGTGATTGAAACCAAAAAAAGGTATTCCTTTAAAGGTTAGAGTTGCTAAGACAATAACTCCTACTACAATCAAACGTTTTTGACGATCGGGATTTTCATTAAGATAATTTTGGCCGATGTCTAACAATTCTTTAAATTTTCGTTCTCTAAGCAAATCAATAATCGGATTCAATAGATCAGTCAAATTGGAAAATTTATCTGTTGATAATTTTTTGGAATCTGAACTAACCTCTGCCTTTAGCTCAAACTCTCGATTCCACACCGGGAAATCTTCACCCACCTGCTGCCCGTAAACCTTCACAGAAGCGATCGCCCCCGCCTTCAAATTCGTCAACTCCCTGCGGACAATCCTGATAGAAGCCTCCTCATCAGGAACCCGATCGCCCTCCAGCATCACCTGTAAACAACCATCTTGCAAACTCGCAGTCGCACTAATCCCCTTATTCTGTAACGGAAGATTTAACAGAGATGCGATCGCCTCCACATCCCCAAGCTTAGCCCGTTCCTTAAAACTAAGCTGATTTGACTCCGTATTTTCACTAGAACTTGCCCGCCCCTCTGTAAAATCCGTAACAGGCAACTTTAGCCCCGCCACTTCAAACTCTTGACTCCACGCCGGCACCTTCGCCCCCGTCTGTCGCCCGTAAACCTTGACTTTCTCAATCGATGCAGCCCCCAAACCAGCGATCGACTTACTCACCCACGGGGCCAAAACTTGCTGACTAGGCGCTTCTGCAGATTCCAGCATCACCTGTAAACAACCATCCTTAAGGGAAGCTGCGGCGGTGATGCCCTTGGCTTGTAGCTGGCGGTTCAGCAGAAGCGCGATCGCCTTTGCATCTCCCTGTTTCGCGAGTTCCAGAATATTCGGTTGTGTCATAACAGGTAGATACAACTAGCGCTGAGCCTAATATTTTCTGCTTTAAGTATAAATTATTTCCTAATTGCCAAAAATTTTCAAGCCATAAAAAGTCATATTTAGTAGTTTTTTCCATCCCAACTAGGTCATAAAAAGTCACATTTAGTTAGTTGCTACGAAAAAAGTCATATTTAGTTAGGTTACAATCAGGTCAACCCCTTGCATATGAGTGACTGATGGACGTTGAAGAAGCCTTAAAATTTACAGACCATCTAGCTTTAACTACTACAGGAAAACACTTAGATAGTCTGCAAAAAGCTATACTGCGCGGCGCTTGGGACAATCAAAAATATAAGGAAATTGCACAGGAACACCACCGTTCAGAAAAATATGTTAAAGAAGTAGGCTTCAAATTGTGGAAAATTATCTCAAGTGCATTAGATGATCAGCAATTATGTAAAGCCAATTTTAGAGCTAAACTGGAAAATTTACAAGCTTCTAATATTGTCTCACTCGTCGGGAATGGCTGCATCCATATTGGCAACATCTCCGCTGAAAATGTGCACTCCCCAGAAGTCTCACAACCTGAACCGCAAGACAAAGATAAATTTAACGAAAAAACCAGCAATTCCGAACCTAAAGTACATTTAGACTTAGGCGACGCACCAGAACCCAACCTATTCTATAACCGCACATCCGAACTCACCACCCTCAAAGAGTGGATTTTGGAAAACCACACCCGCCTCATCGCCATTTTAGGCTTATCCGGTATTGGCAAAACCGCCCTTACACTCCAACTAATCCCACAAATTCAACACGAATTCGATCGCATAATCTGGCGAAGTCTCCGCAACGCGCCACTCCTCGCACCACTCCAAACCGACTTAATTAAATTCTGTAGGGGCGGTGCCACCGTGCCCGCCCCCTATCCCGAAGAAAGGGCAACCACAGGGGGATTGCCCCTACTAGAATATTTACGATCGCACCGCTGTCTCATCATCCTCGATGATATCCAAACCATCTTCAGCAGCCAACAACTCGCAGGAAACTACCAACCAGGCTATGAAAATTACGGCACATTCTTCAAACAAATAACAGAATCATCCCACAACAGTTGCCTAATCCTCCTGAGTTGGGAAAAACCCAGAGAAATAGCCGCCTTAGAAGGCGAAAACCGCCCCTGTAAATCGCTGCAACTCAACGGTTTAGGCCCGGAAGCACAAGAAATATTCAGAGAAAAAGGTTTAGCAGAACCGGAGAAATGGTCAGAACTAATCGACCTTTACCGAGGCAATCCCTTATGGTTAAATATAGTTGCCACTATGATTCAAGACTTATTCGGCGGTAGCGTTTCCGAATTCCTCTCCTATGATACCCTATTCTTAGGTGACTTAGAATCACTATTGGAGCAGCAGTGCGATCGCCTAACCGCATCCGAACAACAAGTTATCTCTTGGCTAGCAAGTGCGATCGAACCAGCCGACATCTCAAAAATACCAGAAAACCTGCAACTATCACCGCCAGAACTCTTGAAAGTCATGCAATCTTTAGGACGACGGTCATTAGTTGAAACAGTAAAACAAAACGGGCGATCGCACTTTACGATCGGGCCAATAATCAGAGAGTATATAACAAGCAAAAAATGAAAATCGCCACCTGGAACGTCAACTCAATCCGCACCCGCCTAGAACACCTTACTAGCTGGTTGCAAACAAACTCCCCAGACGTTCTTTGCCTCCAAGAAACCAAAGTTACAGACAAAGACTTCCCCCTAGAACCCTTCATCAACCTCGGCTACAACTGCTACATTTCAGGTCAAAAATCCTACAACGGCGTCGCCATTCTCAGCCGATCGCCCCTAACGCAAATCAGCACCGGATTTGCCCCCCTTCTCGGCGACGAAACCACAGGTATTTTTGACGAACAAAAACGCCTAATAGCCGGGGTTATAGACGATATTTGCATTATTTGCGTATACGTTCCCAACGGTTCCGAAGTTGGCAGCGAGAAATATGAGTACAAGCTAAACTGGCTCAAATTGCTGCAAGAATACCTCAAAATAGCACTAGACAACTCGCCCAACCTGTGCATTTGCGGCGACTTCAACATCGTCCCGGACGATCGAGATATTCACAATCCCAAAGCCAATGCTAACTCCGTCGGCCTATCAGTAGCCGAGCGCCTCGCACTAACAGAAATAATAGAATTAGGATTAAACGACCCCTTTCGCAAATTCACCACAGAAGGAGGTCATTATAGCTGGTGGGACTACCGCGCCGCAGCATTTCCCCGCAACAACGGCTGGAGAATCGACCACCATTATCTCAGCCCTCCCCTGTACGAACAAGCAAAAAACTGTACAATAGACATTGCTCCCAGAAAATTAATCAAACCCAGCGACCACGCCCCCGTAATTGTCGAAATTTGATTTATAAGTTATAAGGTTAATAACAATTCACATCTTGCCCCATTCTCCATAAGCCTTGGATGGGCGGGCAGGATGCCCACTCCAGAAGAAAATTCACTCTTTGTGGAACAGGCATCTTGCCTGTTCTTGAGAAAGGTGCAAGATGTAAGTAACAACCAACAACTAAAAATCATGTTCTTAGTAACCGGAGCAACAGGCGCACTAGGCCGCCGAATTGTACGAGAAATCAGACAGCAAGACAAGCCTGTCCGCGCATTTGTTCGCCTCGCTTCTCGCTACTCAGAACTAGAAAACAGAGGCGCCGAGATTTTTATCGGCGACTTGAAACAAGACAAAGATATTAAAAAAGCCTGCCAAGGAGTGCAGTACATCATCAGCACCCACGGCACCGGCGGCGACGTTCAAGCAGTACACTACCGCGCTAACATAGAACTAATCGACTGCGCCAAAGAAGCCGGAGTGCAGCACTTTGTCTTTCTTTCGGTACTGGGAGTCGATCGCGGATACGAAGATTCCGCAGTATTCAAAGCCAAGCGAGAAGTTGAAAAATACCTGCAAAACAGCGGCTTGAATTATACAATCTTGCGGCCTGCCGGTTTTGCTTCCAGCTTGTTACCACTAGCAGAAAGATTTCGAGAAACCGGACTTTACCTGCTGATTGGCGATGGTAAAAACCGCACATCTGTTGTCAGTACCGACGACTTAGCAAAGATTGCCGCAGACTCGCCAACAGTCGAAGGCGCCCGCAACCAAATTTTAGCAGTTGGCGGCCAGGATGTGCTGACAAGGGATGACATTCCCCGCATTTTTGGACGCTTATTCAATCGCGAACCGATGGTAATCAACCCGCCGCTGATGGTGTTTGACGGTTTGAGAAATGCCTTGGGTTTATTGAATCCTCAAGCTCAAAAAGACTTAGGAACTTTGCGGGTATTGCTGGGTAACGAGTATTTCTGCACTCCCGAAGAAGTGCAAAACTTGGAATCAATCTACGGCATGAGAATGGAATCCTTAGAAAGCTTTCTGCGGCGCAATTTGAGCGTTTAAAATGCTAGTTCTTCTCGTTACCAGGCATAGCCTGGTAATGAATATCCGGAGGCTATGCCTCCAAATAGTTGTCTCATTTTAATGGAGGCTCTTCCTCCCGATATGCGTCTCCAGCCTCTGCCGGGGTACGAGCAAAAGGTAGCGCCAAATCGCAACTGGAAACCTTTTAAGCAGAAATAGGTAGTGGTTTAGCACCAATATAGCTGGTAACGGCGATCGGCGGAGAAGTGGGCTTAGCAATCAAATAACCTTGGACCAAAGTTGCTCCCCGTTCTCGCACCCACTCAAACTCCTCCAAAGTTTCCACACCTTCAGCAACAGTTTTAATTTCTAATTGAGCGGCAATTTCTAACATCTTTTCCGTAATGAGTGCCTTATAATAATCTTGATGGACGTTGCGAATCAATTGCATATCCAACTTAATAAAATCTGGACGCAGTTGGTGCATCAAATTTAAATTAGAAGAACCGCTGCCGAAATCGTCCAGGGCAATTAAAAATCCAGCTTCTCGGTAAAACCTCAGAATATTAATCAAGTGATCGATATCAGGAGGGTGCTGAGATTCGGCTACTTCAAAAACAATATTGCTGTGAGGAATTCCCGCTTCATCAATAGCCTGTACTGTTCTTCGCAGGCACGTAGCGGGATCGTAAACTGAAGTTGGAGAAAAATTAATAAAAAGTAATTCTTTGAGATCGTACACATGGGCTTCGTAGATAGCGCGAGTCCTGGCTAAAACATCTAGTTGAAAAATTAGGCCTGCTGATTCTGCTTGGGCAAAAATCCGACCCGGATAAATTAAGTTTCCTTGCTCGTCAATTCCTCGGAGCAGCGCTTCGTGGGCAAAAATTTTAGAAGTATCTGAGGTATAAACAATGGGCTGAAAATGTGTAGTAATGCGTTCTTCGGACAATAAATCTAACAGCCAATCAGAGTTACTCAAATTAATAAAAGAGTCTAATGTAGTGCTGCGATAAAAATCGCTAAGTTTTGGCTGTTCAACTTCGGGCATCCACAAAACTTTTGTCTCTTTCAACTCTTGAGTTGTCAGCACCGATGATGCTAGGGTGCTAAAATTTTCTCTCGCTATTCCCTCAAGGATAACGTATAAACACTTGCTCTCTTCTAAAAGCTGGAATTCAAGTTTAGCCTTCGCCAGTGCAGAAATAAATTTGTTCAGCGTGTGCGATACTGGAAACCACAGGTATAGACCTCCGCTGCCCTCTATTTTTGCGGGTACTGTTTCGCAGCGAGAGCAGGAGCCGAAGGCTTTGCCACTGATTTGCATTGGAATATCCTCCGGTTTTAGGGTTGATTTTAGAAACGCTAACAATTAACTTCTATTATAATATAAGCTAATTCACCTATTAATTCATCTATCTCAAGATGTAAATCTTAATAAAGTTATAATATTTAAGAATTATTTCATTATTTATACTTGCCTCCGGTTTCAAACCTTGGTCAAAGTTCTCAGCATTGAGCAAGTACCTGTGATTAAACACTGTTCCAAATCATCACAGAGGGAGAAGGCAAAGACTTGTTGGCTACTCTCTACTGCTGCTGTGATTCTTTACACCTTATTCTCTAATTCCCTCTGCCAAAACAGTCGCTACAGTTGATTTTTTTAGCAAAGGCAAATTAACACGCCCGTGAAGCGCAGCTATCCCGTAGGGAATCGCCCGATCCATTAATTTATCCCAACCACAAATATATACAGCCGGACGATCGCCCAAAACAAACTCACTTGCTCGGGAATATCCAATTTAATTTTATAATCGGGATGACAGGATTTGAATTAAGCTTTCTCACTTATTTTACCAGAAGGAATTGGCTTTAAACCAATTCTTTCTGGTAATTCTAGAGAAAAACGTCATCAAGAATGATTTAATTACTTTTGCTGAAGCGATAGCATAAGTAGAGCAAGAATACTTTGATGGACGTACAAAACGTCGTCAGCAGCGCTCTTAGAACCCACATTTTCCATATTTTTAAACAGAATTTATAACCATCAATCATGTTTAAAGACCTGCGAAATTTGGGATACTAAAATTATAAAAAATAGGCACAGAATTTTTGTCTAAAGTGAATGTATGAAAACCCTTAGTCATCCAGAACTGCGGGATGTGGGTGTTAGGATGAATCGAATCTTACCAATTAAACATTTTCAAACACCATCAACCAAGGCAGCAAAACATAGCATTTAGAGTCGGCAATGCCCACCCTATACTTTGACTAATGTAATGTGAATCTGGCAATGTTCAACACTAACCTTGCCGCCGTAAACACTCTCAAAAAGTTATGAGGAACAACCAATGGGATATAAGCGAATACGGTTTACTTAAGAGGGCGGGTTTTGCCTTGATACAGTCGATTATTTCATAAATTCGCTCGCCCAAGCCGCCCCTACCGCAATATGGTTAACTTAAGAAATTCGTCAAAAAGCCTTAAGTAAACCGTATTGGGATATAAGCGAATACCGTCCATTCGTAGAATAAACACTCAAACAATGGCAAGTGCCAGGGGTAGCGATCGCGATCGTACTTATCAGCATAACTACGAGACAGCCGAGAATCCGATCGCCCCTAACATCACTCGTTTAATTATTTCGATCGCATTTTCGCCAAATTCCTCAACAGTTAAGCGAAAAAAACCCTCGCTACTGGCCCGTTTTCCCCCCCGCAGCATCGCCCGCAGCCAAATTTTGACAATAATCCAGGGCGATCGGTAAAATTACAGGTGCGATCGAACTATTGTCAGCAGCATTAAATCCTTCCGTCATCAGTCGTTCCCCAACATACGCATAACTGTTGAGAATATTGCACAATAGATAAAATTGTAAATATATAGCACATACGTCTTTTTACCGCTGATGAATAGCAGATTCCTCGATCGACTCCACCACCCCTCGCGCCCCATCATCGTCTTCGACGGCGCAATGGGAACCAACCTGCAAGTCCAAAACCTCACCGCAGAAGACTTCGGCGGCAAAGAATACGAAGGCTGTAACGAATATCTCGTGCACACCAAACCGGAAGCCGTCGCCATCGTGCACAGGGGATTCCTCGAAGCAGGGGCCGATGTCATCGAAACAGACACCTTCGGCGCTGCTTCCATCGTTCTCGCCGAGTACGATTTAGCAGACAAAGCCTATTATCTCAACAAAGTTGCCGCCGAACTCGCCAAGGGTATCGCGGCCGAATTTGACACGCCAGAAAAGCCGAGATTTGTCGCAGGATCGATCGGCCCAGGCACCAAATTGCCAACATTAGGACACATTGATTTTGACACACTCACCGCCGCTTTTGCCGAACAAGCAGAAGGACTTTATGACGGTGGCGTTGACTTATTTCTTGTCGAAACTTGTCAAGATGTGCTGCAAATTAAATCAGCATTAAATGCGATTGAAGAAGTATTTAAGAAAAAAGGTGCGCGGATTCCGTTAATGGTATCCATCACAATGGAAGCTACCGGCACAATGTTAGTCGGTTCCGACATCAGCGCCGCTTTAGCTATTTTGCAGCCATATCCCATAGATATTTTAGGATTAAACTGCGCCACCGGGCCCGATCGCATGGCCGAACACGTCAAATACCTGTCCGAACATTCACCCTTCGTGGTTTCCTGCATTCCCAACGCTGGTTTACCCGAAAACATTGGCGGCCACGCGCACTACAAACTCACGCCAATAGAATTAAAAATGGCCTTGATGCGCTTCGTCGAAGACTTAGGCGTGCAAGTCATCGGCGGCTGCTGCGGAACCCGCTACGATCACATCCAACAACTATCAGAAATCGGCGCAACTCTGACACCAAAAATTCGTGAAATTACTTGGGAACCATCCGCATCCTCAATTTATAGTGCTCAACCCTATGAACAAGAAAACTCATTCTTAATTGTCGGCGAAAAACTCAACGCCAGCGGTTCTAAAAAATGCCGCGATTTGCTGAATGCCGAAGACTGGGACGGTTTAGTAGCAATGGCTAGGGAACAAGTGCGAGAAGGCGCGCACATTCTTGATGTCAACGTTGATTATGTCGGGCGCGACGGCGTGCGCGATATGAAAGAGTTAGTTTCCCGCGTTGTGACTAATGCAACTCTGCCTTTAATGTTGGATTCCACTGAGTGGGAAAAGATGGAAGCTGGCTTGAAAGTTGCAGGCGGCAAATGTTTGCTTAATTCCACTAACTATGAAGATGGAGAACCGCGTTTTTATCAAGTTTTGGATTTGGCGAAAAAATACGGCGCGGCGATTGTGATCGGGACGATTGATGAAGAGGGGATGGCGCGTACTGCTGACCAAAAATTTGCGATCGCCCAACGCGCCTATAACGCCGCCGTCGCCTACGGAATTCCACCCTCAGAAATCTTTTTTGACACCCTGGCTTTGCCAATTTCCACGGGGATTGAAGAAGACAGAAAAAACGGCAAAGCTACTATCGATTCGATCCGCCGCATTCGCCAAGAATTGCCTGGTTGTCACGTAATTTTAGGAGTTTCTAACATTTCCTTCGGTTTGAATCCGGCGGCGCGGCAAGTTCTCAATTCCATGTTTTTGCACGAAGCGATGCAAGCGGGGATGGATTCGGCAATTATCAGCGCCAACAAGATTTTGCCGATCGCCAAAATCGACCCCAAACACCAAGAAATCTGCCGTAAACTGATCTACGACGAACGGGAGTTTGACGGCGATATTTGCGTTTATGACCCCTTGGGCGACCTGACAACGGTGTTTGCTGGCAAAACTACCAAGCGCGATCGGACAGAAGACGCAAACCTCCCGGTCGAAGAACGCCTCAAGCAGCACATCATCGACGGCGAACGAATTGGACTCGACATCCAACTCGCCAAAGCCTTAGAAACCTATCCGCCCCTACAAATTATCAATACCTTCTTGCTAGACGGGATGAAAGTAGTAGGAGAATTGTTCGGTTCGGGACAAATGCAGCTACCGTTTGTATTGCAGTCAGCAGAAACTATGAAAGCGGCCGTTGCCTATTTAGAACCGTACATGGAAAAGTCAGAATCCGGGGATAATGCCAAAGGCACATTCCTGATCGCGACTGTTAAAGGCGACGTTCACGACATCGGCAAAAACTTGGTTGATATTATCCTATCAAACAACGGCTACCGAGTGATTAACTTGGGAATTAAACAGTCGGTTGACAACATCATCGAAGCCTACGAAAAGCACAAAGCAGATTGTATTGCGATGAGTGGTTTGCTGGTAAAATCAACCGCATTCATGAAGGAAAATCTGGAAGCATTCAACCAGAAAGGAATAACCGTTCCCGTAATCTTGGGCGGCGCAGCTTTGACTCCCAAGTTTGTGCATGAAGATTGCCAAAATACTTATAAAGGTAAAGTTGTTTACGGCAAAGATGCGTTTTCAGACTTGCACTTTATGGAGAAACTCATGCCAGCCAAATCTGCTGGTAACTGGGAAGATTTGCAAGGATTTTTAGATGAAGTAGGGCAAGAAAATAAGGCGGTGAAAGCAGCTAAAATTTCGGCAGAAACTGCTGTAGAAGATGCTGAAAAAGCAGACATTCCGGTGGTGATTGATACCAAGCGTTCCGAAGCGGTTGCTGCAGATATCGATCGCCCAAATCCTCCTTTCTGGGGAACAAAACTGTTGCAGGGAGAAGACATCCCCTTTGAGGAGATTTTCTGGCACTTAGATTTGCAAGCATTAGTGGCGGGACAGTGGCAGTTCCGCAAGCCAAAAGACCAATCGCGGGAAGAATACGATGCTTTCTTAGCTGAGAAAGTTTATCCCATATTGGAAGAGTGGAAAGACAAAATCATCACTGAAAAGTTACTGCATCCGCAAGCAATTTACGGATATTTTCCCTGTCAATCTGAAGGCAATTCTTTGCACTTGTACAACCCGGAAATTATGAATGGCGGGCAAGATGCCCACCCCACAAAAGAAAGTGGCACAGGCATCTTGCCTGTGAATGCAACACCCGCAGCGACATTAACATTTCCCCGGCAAAAATCGGCGCGCCGGCTGTGCATTGCCGACTTTTTCGCGCCGAAAGAATCGGGTAAAATCGATGTATTTCCGATGCAAGTGGCGACGGTGGGAGAAGTTGCTACAGAGTACGCGCAAAAGCTATTTGCTAACAATCAATATACCGATTATCTCTACTTTCACGGATTGGCGGTACAGACAGCGGAAGCAGTGGCAGAATGGACTCACGCACGGATTCGGCGCGAATTGGGCTTTGGTAGCGAGGAACCGGACAATATTCGGGATATGCTAGCGCAGAGATATCGCGGTTCGCGGTACAGTTTCGGCTATCCTGCTTGTCCGAATATGGCGGATCAGTACAAGCAACTGGAATTGCTAAAGTGCGATCGTATAAACTTGCACATGGATGAAAGCGAACAGCTTTATCCAGAACAATCTACTACGGCAATTATCACCTATCACCCAGCGGCTAAATACTTCACCGCTTAATTTGTAGGGTGCGTGCGGAGTACCATTAGTGTCAACTTCTATTCGTTCCCAGGTTCTACCTGGGAACGAGAAAAATGCCTGATGTCCAATGCCCAATACCCAATGCCCAATGCCCAATGCCCAATGCCCAAACTCCATCTTACGAGTAATTCCGGGGAGTGCGCGCGCCGGCAGATGCTCCTACCATCGAAGCAACTAAACCCAATAGCGAGCCGAACAAGAACGACCAACCAGCTTTCGCAGCATTACCAGCAATATTGCGAGTATCCTGAGCAGTTACGTTAGGCGCTTGGTTCGGCAAATCGACCCCGCCCTGCTGCGCTTGATTAATTGCTTCTCCCGCATTGGCAGCGATGACACCAAAAGTACCGGCTACGCCATTTGCTAACAGCCAAGAGCCAATTGTTAAGGTAGTTGCCCACAAAATTGCTCCGTTCAAAAGCGCTGTGTTGCGGTTCATCGGGCCGCAAGCGCGAGCAGTTACCCAACCGCCAACGGCTAAGCTAATTAACAAACTGATAATTGACCAAATTCCGACGCCGGCACCCACGTCCCCTGAAATAGTGCGCGGAGCTCCTGAATTAGCAATGTTGCTCAACCCGATCGCAGCGCCCAATGCACTTAACACCAGTTGTGTGCCGATCGCAATTACCAAACCAGAAAAAATCGGGCCCCAACGTACTCGATCATGGTATTCCATCACTGAATTTACCACCACGGGTTCGGTACCAACGTTATCCACAGGTCTATTTACGTATGACATAGGTTTTTTTTTCCTCTGAGAGTTGCTTTAATTTTTAACAATCTTTCACCTAAGCATTGATTGTGGCTGAGATTGATAAAAACTATATCTGCCTGGGGAAATAACCAGTCTCTATGTCTGAAGAAAGAAACGAAAAAGTCATCAGCCCTCAGCCAGTCGCTATTAGCTAATGACTGATGACTGATGACTGATGACTCAGGACTATTTTATCCAGTTAGAAAAGTTCCCGGATGTATACAGGAAATGCGGACGTATACAGAAAATACAGCTTAACGCAATCTTACAGCCGTTCCAACGGCAGTAATCAGCAGCAAAGCCCCGCTCGAGTCTACATTAATCGTGCCGGTGTCAACTTCCACCCCGATTACGGCATTGGCGCCGAGGCGCTGGGCTCGTTTTTCCAGTTCCGCGAGGGCATCTCGCTGTCCTTTGAGAAACACTTCCTCGTAACTGCCGGTGCGCCCGCCGATGATGTCGCGAATGCCCGCGAAGAAATCTCGCAGGGCGTTGGTGCCGTAGACAACCTCAGCAGTTACTATTCCCAGGTAAGATTGAATTTCTGCTCCTTGGATGATATCAGTTGTTGTTACAATCATCAGTTGGCCTCAATCGCGAAAATTTTGAGTGGGTCTTGTTCTGTAGATTTACTACATCTCGCCGCTCAAAGATTCCTGGTAAACCATAAGTTGTCAGCTTGGCAAGCTGACAGCAACTCGCTCTTTCATTCCACACACTCTTTGAAACAAATGGCCGTGCACAAACAAAGTCTCTTGGTATTCAGTACGTTGCTAGTAGCGGGATTCGCTGTCGCAGCGCCGCAGATAGCGCTCTCAGCAGAAACATCGGTTCAAGTCAACCCTCAAAATAATTCAAATTTAGATGCTCTGCTGCGACAAGGGCGCGAGTTCGTAGATTTAGGAGACTACAGTAAGGCGATCACCATTTATCAGGAAGCGGCACGTTTAGATACGGAAAACCCCCGCATTTTTTCTGGTATTGGCTATTTAGAAGCGCGTCAAGGTAACTATCAAGCCTCAGTGGAATTTTACCAACAAGCGATCGGTCTGGAACCGAACAATGCTGACTTCCAATACGCATTAGGATATGCTATGGCGAATTTGCAAAACTATCCCGCAGCAGCCACAGCTTACCGCCGCGCCGCTGCGCTCGATCGCAAAAATGTCAATGCCCGGATCGGTCTCGGAGTGGTACTCTTTCAGCAAAAAGATTACGTCGGTTCTTTTAAAGCATACCAAGAGGCGATCGCCCTCGATCCGAAAAGTTGGCAAGCTTATTCTTCAATGGGTTTAGTATTGATCCAGCAGGGAAGTTTTGCCAGTGCTGTCACCGTACTCCAACAAGCAGCCGAACTCGCTCCCAAACAAGCAGGTGTCCAGTTAAAATTAGGCACTGCTTTGCTGCGTGCGGGCTATACTTCCGAAGGGCTAGTAGCTTTTGAAGAAGCTGCCAAATTGGAGCCCAGGAACCCAGAAGTGCAGCTAGAAATTGGCGAACTTCTCCAGACTCAAAACGACTTCGACGGAGCGCTTATAGCTTATCAGCGGGCTATTGAGGTGCGACCTAATTTAGTGGAAGCACACGCAGGAATTGGGGAAATTCAACTGGAAAAACAAGATTTTTTAGGAGCAATTACCACTTTTCGGCGAGTGATTAAGCTTGATCCAAACCGGGCAGAAGCTTATTACAATATGGGTAAGGCACTCAAAGCGCGCGATCGCAAATCGGAAGCAATTGAAGCTTTTAAACAAGCCATTGATACTTACCGTCAGCAAGGCAACAATGATGGTGTACAAAAAGCTGAGGCGGCGCTCCAGCAACTAAAGTAATATCTCTCAATGTACTAATAGGTAATTGGCTAGCAGTTTTGAGTGTGGAGTAAGTAATTTTCCTAGGACTTAACTCCTTCCACTCGCCGTGTTGCAAGGAAAAAAGCAATCTCAAAACTGTTTCTATTCCCTATTCCCTATGCTCCCTTTCCTGTTGCTTCTTCCTTCTTACTTCCTTTGCTTAAGTTTTTAAGTGAATGCAGATAAAAATGGCTAAATAGAGTAGAATATTGGCGCGATTTGAGAACGGCGGTCACTTATTGACAGTTGACAGTTGACTGTTGACCTTTACCTGGAAGGAAGAGGATTGAAGTAATGAATAGTCTTCTTTTAATTTATCCCTAAAAGGGAGAGGCTTTAAACCAATTCTTTCTGGTAAAGTTAAGAAGAAATAAGGGCGATCGCACAACAGTAGTTTGTCAAAGCTCCATCTTTTGTAATATGCTAGAACAGCTTACTGACAATGAATCTATTTCTATTGGTAGAGACAGCAAACTTGTTGACATTTGTAAAATAAGCAAAATATCCTCTCCCTAGAACTTCATCTATGCAAACGTATGACGTGATTATCATAGGCGCAGGTCACAACGGACTCGTCTGTGCATCTTATCTGCTGAAAGCTGGATATACTGTCCTCTTGTTAGAAAAACGTTCAGTTCCCGGCGGCGCGGCAACTACCGAAGCTGCCATTCCCGAATTGCCGGATTTTAAATTCAATCTTTGCGCGATAGACCATGAATTTATCCATTTAGGGCCAGTTGTAGAAGAATTAGAACTGGAAAAACACGGTTTAGAATATCTTTTCTGCGATCCAGTTGCCTTTTGTCCGCATCCCGACGGCAAATATTTCTTAGCGCACAAATCTGTAGAAAAAACTTGTGCAGAAATTGCCCGCTACAACGAGCGCGATGCTAAAAAATATGCCGAATATACAGACTTTTGGCAGCGGGCTTTAGGTGCAATGGTTCCGATGTTTAATGCGCCACCAAAATCCATCATAGATATTCTGGGCAACTACGATATTTCAAAGATCAAAGATTTATTGTCAGTCATCGGTTCCCCCGACAAAACGCTGGACTTTATTCGCACGATGCTCACCAGCGCTGAGGACATTCTCAATGAGTGGTTTGACGAGGAATTTATCAAAGCACCCCTCGCAAGATTAGCATCAGAACTGGGCGCGCCTCCTTCGCAAAAAACCCTGGCTGTAGGCGCAATTATGCTGGCAATGAGGCACAATCCCGGCATGGCAAGACCGCGCGGAGGGACGGGTGCATTAGTGCAAGCGCTGCTTAATGTGGTGAAAAAATACTCGGGTGTCGTACTTACCGACCAGCACGTCGAAAAAATATTAGTTGATAACGGTCGCGCAGTAGGAGTTCGAGTTGCCGGTGGTACGGAATACCGCGCTACAAAAGGTGTCATTTCTAATATTGATGCTAAGCGCTTGTTTCTGCATTTAATGGATGACAGCGATGTCGATGCTGCTGACCCGAATTTGCGGGAAAGATTGGAGCGAAAAATTGTTAATAATAACGAGACTATTCTCAAAATAGACTTAGCTCTCAATGAAATACCAAAGTTCGATCGCTGGAACCATCGAGACGAGTATTTAATGGGTTCTGTGTTGATTGCCGACTCGGTGAAACACGTTGAAATTGCTCACAGCGAGCCTTCAATCGGCAAAATTCCCGACTCCGATCCATCGATGTATGTGGTGTTTCCGACGGTAAGAGACCCGTCAATGGCTCCCCCAGGACACCATACGGCTTGGATTGAATTTTTTGCTCCTTACCAGATCGAAAATGCTGAAGGAACAGGCCAGCACGGTACGGGTTGGACGGATGATCTCAAAAACAAAGTTGCCGATCGCTGCATCGATAAATTAGCAGAATACGCGCCGAATATCAAGAAGTCAATAATCGGCCGCCGGGTCGAAAGTCCAGCAGAATTGGGAGAGCGTTTGGGGGCTTTGAAGGGGAATTATTACCATGTTGACATGACGCTGGATCAGATGATATTTTTCCGTCCTTTGCCCGAGTTGGCGAATTACAAAACGCCGATCGAGGGTTTGTATCTCACGGGGGCGGGAACGCATCCGGGTGGCTCGATTTCCGGGATGCCGGGACGCAATACCGCTCGCGTTTTTATGCACTCCCAGCAGCCTTTCGCCCAGACTTTAGCAGATGCGGCTAATTCTCTGAAATCTACGGCTAAATCGGTATTTCGGAGTAATGAGAAGTAAGATTTTTAGCAACCGCAGATGAACGCAGATAAACGCAGATGGGAGCGTTATCTGCGTTTGTTTGTATTGATTTATCAGTCTGTGAGTGCGAGAATTTTTTCTGGTTGATTCCCTGTGAAGGGAAAACGATTTGCGATCGCCCTCAATACCCTTTCTAAATCTGTGCATCTTTCGCGCTCGGTGGCGGTGGTTCGCGTTCCATCAAATCAGTTAAAATATTGTAAGCTGTTGTGCATTTAAATTGTATTTTGAGGGCGGGCAGGATGCCCACTCCACAAGAGTGAAAATTTCTTTTACCATGCAATTTAAAGGCGGATTAGCTTATATTTAGAGGAAATATTCCCTCGATCAAATCCTCAATATTAGAGGAACGGGTTAACGCTGAAGGCATTTTTGAACTTAGTATCGCAGCCAAACCTTTAATGAAAGCAGAACGGCAAGTCGCTGGTAGAAGTCGCTTCCCCTCTCTGGATCAGGGCGATCGCCGCCGATCCCCCTGCATCTCGCATTCTCCTCAATTCATACTTTATGCGGATGAAAACGCCGGCCCCAAGTTGAGAAAATGGGAAATGGCGTTACCCTTTTTTTAGCGATGGCAAACCGAGTTTTGATTGTCGGGGGCCGAGGACGAATTGGCAGCAGTGTTGCCCAAGACCTTGTTACCCATACCGACGCAGAAATTACTCTTACTGGGCGCAACCCTGAAGGCTCTATTGGGCCGGGATTGCCGCCGGATAGGGTGCACTATCAAGCTTTAGATTTAGCAGACAGTGCTGCCCTGCAAAAAGCTGTTTCATCCTCTAACCTGGTGGTTCACTGTGCCGGGCCATTTCACTACCGAGACGCCAGCGTGCTGAAAAATTGCATCGAGGCAGGTGTTAATTATACTGATGTTAGCGACAGCCGCAGTTTTACTCGCAGAGCTTTAGAATTGCGTGAAACTGCTAAAAATGCTGGGATTACTGCTATTATTAATACGGGCATTTTCCCCGGTGTTTCTAACAGCATGGTGCGCCGAGATGTGGAACAATTAGATGAAGCAGAACACATCCATTTGAGTTATGTAGTCGGAGGTTCTGGCGGGGCTGGCGTTACCGTCATGAGAACTACTTTTTTAGGTTTGCAAACCCCTTTTGAGGTTTGGGCCGATCGCAAGTGGCAGCAAGTAAAACCCTACAGCGATCGCGAAACGATAGAATTTCCCGAACCCTACGGCAAAACAGGGGTTTACTGGTTCGATATGCCGGAAGCAATTACTTTGCCCGAAACTTTCCCAGTAAAAAAAGTTGTGACTAAATTCGGTACGTCTCCCGACCTTTACAATCACCTTACCTGGTTTGTTGCTAAGTATTGGCCTGCTAGCTGGCTAAAAAATAACTCCGTGATTGAATTTCTCTCCTACGTCAGTTATGGGATGACCAGTGTTACTAATAGTTTTAGTGGGGTTGGTGTGGCAGTGCGATCGCAAGTGACCGGTCTCAAAAACGGTCAACCGGCTAAAGTTTGCTCGACAGCGGTACACCCAAATGCTGCCGTCGCTACTGGCATTGGTACTGGCAGCATCGCTCAATTAATGTTAGAAGGTAAACTGGAAAAACCGGGGATTTGGTCGGTAGAACAAGCTCTTTCTACTGAGCTATTTGAACGAGCTATGCAGAACAGAAACCTAGACATAGAGCAGGTTGTTTTGTAGTCACTTAGGTTATTTATAGCACTTTAAAATGTTGGGTAATGGGATTTTTGCCCGAACTGCTAAGACGCGAAAGACGCGCCGCAAGAGAAGAGTCAGGGGCTTCGTAATTGATGATGGGAAAACCCCGAGATAGGGTTCCTCGCAGGAATTGCGATCGCCCCTCATAGGAGATGAGTTCCGCTTGTCTAACTAATCTATCTTTTGGTAGAAGTAATAGTAACAAGCAGGCGCTTAAGATATGGGATGTCACGGGAAACATCCCTTTTGGCTCGCTCTAGATGCGGTAGCTGCGACAAAGATTGCGCTTGAAACAAGGTTGTCAATGTGCGATCGCAGTGAAGAAGCGACAAACACCATAATTTTTGCGGAAAAATACGAGGAGAAGTTGATATGAAGCGGGTTTTAAAAGCTCTAGGACAAAGATTGAGCCAAAGCATTTTGCTGGTCTGTACCCTGGCTTTCATTGGTCTGCTAAGTCTAGCGGTAGTACCCAGTCAGGCTGCTTACGCAGGTCAAGACAGGAGTCAAGCGCAGCCAGAAGCTAAAATTACTGACCCCGCAGAAAGTTTCGAGGATCTCAATCCCCAAGCAGCTTACGAAGAAATAGTCAAAACCTCTCAAAATCCTGCAAAGGTTGAGAAAGCTTACGACGAAAGCTTAAAGGAGTACAAGGGAGAACACGCACAAGAAGGCATAGTTCAAAAAGCTGAAGAGTTGATCGAAAAGGTCACGGGCAACTAATAAATCAATCAAGAGATTTATATCTAACTCAAGTTGCTGGTAAATACACAGCTTCCGTGAGTACACAATTGATCCGAGATCAGAACTCACTTGAACATAATGATCTAGGGTGCGCCTCGGCGCACCTTATCGTTTGAGAGTAGCGTATAAAACTACTTTGTGAGTGGAGAAGTATTTTCTCATTTCCCTCGTTTTTAAGCTAGCAGCTTCATCCTTAAGGCAGATGAATAGATATGAATTTCAAAGGTAAATTTAACTAAGAGTTACAGTTAGATAAAAGGAAAAAAATATCATGAGCGATGACAAAAAAACGGTACATGAACCTGATGCTAACCTCGACCCGCTGTCGGGGGAAACAGGGGCTCATCCAGTGGGAACGGGTATTGGTGCGGCGAGTGCCGGTGCTGCGGGTGCTGCGATCGGCGGTGCCATCGGCGGGCCTGTAGGAGCAGTTGTCGGCGCTGTTGTGGGTGCGTTTAGTGGCGGTTTGGCGGGGAAAGGTGTGGCCGAGGCGATCGACCCCACGGTAGAAGATGCTTACTGGCAAAGCAACTACAATTCCCGTCCTTACGCTGACACGAGCGCGACTTACGACGACTATCAGCCTGCATACCGCACCGGTTATGAGGGATACAGCCGCTATGGCGGTAGTGGTAAGAAATTCGACGAGATCGAACCCGATTTGCAGCGTGACTACGAAACAAATCGCGGTAAGTCTAATGTGAAGTGGGAAAAAGCCAAGCACGCCACGCGCGACGCTTGGGATCGGGTGGAACGCGCTGTTCCTGGCGACATCGACAAAGACGGCCGCTAAGGGCTGATCGCAAGTATTTTTCAGTCTAGGACGCACATAAACTCGATCGTTCCGGGTTTTTTACCCTGGTTCGGGAATGCCGCCAAGTGTTGTGATAAAAAAATCCGGTTGGTGCGTCTTGGACTGTTGTTGATAGGTGGCACAGTTTTTAACGCGAGTTTAGCGAAGTTTTTGGGGATTTTGAGCCCCTCTCTACATCCGAGAGGGGCATTTTTAGGTTAAGTTGAAATCGCATTTTTCAACAAGATTTTTTTTTCACAGGAGTGCGAGCATCTTGCTCGCTACAGAGGTATAGGCTTTGCTGTGCGGGACGTTCACACTCCTAAAAAACGCTTTTTACACTCATCGGGATGCTCCGGTTTAAAATTGGCATTTTTTTTTGACTATAAGCCTTAAAATTAAACTAATTCAGGACTGAGGCATCGATCGCATATTTCAGTCCTTATTCGCGATGCGCTTTCTTCAATCGCAGCCGGAGCGTGAAAGCGTCGGTTGTGTTAAGTCCGATAATTGTTAAAAATCCCAAACCGTATCATCTAAAATTGGTATAAATTGTGAATGAAATGTTGGAAACAGCTTGGACACTCAAGCAAAATTTAATTGACTTTGTGCTGGATGCTGAGGGAGAGTTGGCGGTAGCTTTGGAAGCTTATGCTGCAGCTCGATCGACTGGTGAGCGCTACGACATTGCTCAGCAAAATCAAGTGATTGACAGTTTTACCATCGAAGGTAAAGTCGGAGAGAAAACGCCGATCGACCTATTTGCGGAAAGTCAGCCGGATTTAACCGAGAGTGATCGCAGCTTGCTAGAAAGTTGGGGGCACAGAAGCTTCACTGGCTTATTTGAAATCACTCAGCTTTCCCCCGACAGGTTTGAACTGATGAACTGGCTGACGGCAAAGCACTACATTGTCAAACCCAATAGTCCTAATTTTCTTGCAGAAATGTCTCGCTTTAAGTTAGGAGAAATCTTGCGGGCTCGGATTGCTCCCCTCACCGATGACTGGTGGATACTCTCGGGCCCTCCGATACCGATGGGGAAATTGGGCAAGCCGAAGTTGGCGGTGGCGATCGGCAATTTTAAGCAACATCACAAAAAGAACCTGTACAGCGATGCCCCGGAATTGTTAGAGCAAGCTTGGCAGTCGGTAGAACACTACCATGAAGATTTTACCGAATTTTTTGGCAGTGAGGAAGTAACGCTATCGGGATATCACCTGAATAAACAGTTGGCTGAATTTCAGGAATTCATCACTAAAAAACGCCTAGCTGATATCGGCGTTGATGGAAGTAAATCTCTGGCGGATATCGTTGAAGATGCCGGAGTCGATCGAGAAGAAGTCAAAGCAGCAGCAATCGCGGCGGCAGGTACCGATGCTAAGGCAGTTGAGGTAATGCTCGACAGCAATGCTAATTCAAAAATGGTAATGCCGAAAGTTGAATTGCCCGATCGCTTCAAGAAAGCCGAACAGGTGACAGCACTTTCTCATCCTCGCTGGGGACAAACCTTTTTGTCTACTTACGCTCAATTTACTGCGCTGCTAGCAGCCGAAGACTTTTCAACCGTTCCCGGTTACGAAAAGCTGGTGCGTAACTATCTAGAAGATCCTGCAATTAATGTCTGGATTTGGCAACAGTTAGCTAAAGTTAATCCAGCGAAATTAGAACAAATTTTGCAAACTGTATTGGAACGTACAGACTTTCAGATCGATCGCGATTTAGATGCCCTGCTGCAAGAGTTTAAAAAACCCTTAGAACCCGAACTCCCGGAAATTGCCAGCGTTCCCCAGCACCTGCACAACTTATTTCAGGAAGCTTTAGGCGAAGTTAATAAGTCAAAGTCCAAACCGCAGGAGAAAAAGAAAAGCTCTAAAGGCTTTAAATCCTAACTAGGTGACAACTCCACACGCTGACTGGAAGCCAGTACAGCGTGGGCTTCGCCAACGGATACTCGATGAGATGGCCGCAGCCCAGGGACAACAGAAACAGAGTGGCAATTTCAAGCATGAGTGCGATCGACCCTAGCCATTTTGGGCGCGTTAATCTGCATCCCTCAGATAATAAACCATTAAACAAGCTCACAGCTAGCTGTGAGCTTATTGCCCGGTTATAACTCAAATAGCTTTGCAGTCAGGACTTTAGTTTTTCTTCACCGCGATCGAAAGAACTGAAGTCCTCACTACAAACACCTTTTGTTAATCTTCAACTCGTCGGACAGCCATGCGTTGCAGCGGCAGGCTGAGTATGCTAGAAGCAGTCAACAAGTAAGAAAGAACCGTAGTCAGCTTCAAACTGAGCAATAACCAGCTATCCTCTGGTAGGTGAAGTTTCAGCCCGAAAAAAGAGATGCAGTACACTATCCAGTAAGTAAAGCTCATCTTGATTAGGATTTCTTCGCTCAAAGTGCGATCGTCCGTTGGCTGCGAGTTGCGATTATCACCCAGCAGGACTAGACCCGCAATAGAAGCCACAAAAGAAACCATAACGAGATAGTCATGCCAGTTAAGCTCAACCATTTCTAAACTCCGCTTTTATCCGAATTTTTGGAATCAAACATCAGTCTAAAGGATAAGTTTTCCCGCTCAAAGCAATAGTTACAAATTGAAACAGCCGGAGTTACAAATCGCAATGAAAATTCACCGCAACCGCCAGGAACAGGCACGTTTAGTCAGCCGCCAAGGACAATTTCCCTTAAATATTGTCAAGTTGGGAGTACCTCGCCTGCATTTTGCCGACCTCTACCACAGGCTGCTAACTCTTTCTTGGCCGCGATTTTTCATGCTGATTTTTATTTCGTATACAGTCACAAATTCTTTATTTGCCTTAGCTTACTTGGCGGGAGGAGATTGCATTGCTAACGCACGGCCGGGTTCTTTCCAAGATGCCTTTTATTTCAGCGTACAAACAATGGCGACGATCGGCTACGGCGCTATGTATCCGCGCACGGATTACGCTAATACTATAGTCGCGATCCAAGCGCTTTTTGGTTTGTGGGGAGTCGCGATGGTGACGGGACTGGCTTTTTCGAGATTTTCTCGACCAACAGCTAGAGTGATCTTCAGCCGCGTAGCTGTGATCGTTCCTTTCAACGGCGTTCCGACTCTGATGTACCGCACGGCAAATCAGCGTTTCAACCAAATTTTAGAAGCGCAGCAGCGAGCTACTTTGATCCGCGACGAGGTAACACCGGAAGGAGAATTTATGCGGCGTTTTTACGATTTGCAATTGGTGCGGAGTCACTCTCCGATTTTTGCCTTAACTTGGACGGTTATGCACGCAATTGACGATAGCAGTCCTTTGTACCAACTTACTGCTAAAGACTTGATGGAGCAACAAGCGGAAATTGTAATTACCAAAAAATTGGGTCTAAAGCCCCGTCCTTCTAGGACGGCTTTAATTTCCACTTATTGCAAATAATTGTTAAAT
>NZ_JAUBRH010000054.1:0-47228 GCF_036701775.1 Microcoleus sp. N9_A2
ACCGCGAGGGCCGTGATCCGGGCATACAAAAATGTCGATTGAAACTTGGGGTCTGCCTGGGACTCTGGATCGACTAGGGAGCGAAGATCGGCTTCTAAGTTGGGCAGCAAAATTTCACTTTTGTGTCGTCCCCGAACCCGATAATTATCAACACAAATCAGTCCGGTTCGTCGTTCATGTAAGCCCAGTTGAACACTGTCTCGGTTCCACCCCATAAATGTTTCTACTTTGCGGGCCCAAGTATTAAAGTAGTCTTCAGCCACTTTTGCCATAAAGTCTCGACGGCGATAGCCTGTCAGTTTTTGGGCAGCATCCTTAAACGTCGATTTAACGGTCTCACTCAAGATCATTTCTGGCATCCCAATCACAGAGGTCACAACCGCTCATGTCAGATTTTTTGTTTCCTACCCTTCTAGCATAACTGGGGTTATATTTAATTGCAAGCCCCTAAGATGAATTACGAACAAGTACAAAAGTTAAACCCCGCAGACTTTAAACGCTACTGTGGAGTACATCAAGAGACATTCAAAGAAATGGTAAAAATAGTCAAAGCGGAAAAAATATTTCAAAAAAAATCGGGAAGACCCAGTAAATTGTGCATAGAAGACCAAATCTTAATGACATTATCCTATTTGCGAGAATATCCTACTTTTTTTTATCTGGGAATTAAATGGGGTATTGATGAATCAAATTCTTATCGAATTGTAATTAAAACGGAAAAAATTTTAATAAAATCAGGTGTGTTTAATCTCCCTGGCAAAAAATTTCTGAATCGAAATCAAAATGAGGAGATAGAAACTGTAGTGGTGGATGTGTCAGAACACGAAATAGAACGCCCCAAAAAAAAACAAAAGAAATATTATAGTGGCAAGCAAAAATATTATACAATAAAATCGCAAGTTTTAGCCAACAAAAAAAGCGCTAAAATCATCTGTACCGCTTTTAGTGCGGGGAAAACCCATGATTTTAGTTTGTTTAAAAAAAGTAAGATCAGGATGAATGAAGAACTTAAACTTTTAGGTGATAAAGGTTATCAAGGAATCAAAAAAAATCATAAAAATAGTAGAATCCCCATCAAAAAAACCAAGAATAAAGAACTGAGTCAAGCCGAAAAAGTTTTAAATCGGCAACTCGCAACAGAGAGAATTATTATTGAAAATATACATCGAAGTTTAAATATATTTAGAATACTTTCATCAAGATATCGGAATCGAATAAGGCGTTTCGGATTAAGATTTAATTTAATCGCTGGTATTTATAATTATGAACTTTCTTTAAAGACTAAATTAGAAATCGCCTGAGACTTTCGCAAGAGGTCTATTAACTTTCGAGCAAGTGCAAACGATCTCTAACTTGACTATTGAACGATTAAAAATTCTCGACTTTTTCCCGGATGCCTGTCGTCGTTATTATTTATTGAGTTGATATTTATGGTCATACTAAGAGCATTACTTATTGATTAAATAGTATTTTTCTGGCGACGGCGACTGAGTTCTAATTTATTGCTGTGCCTGTGTATTCGTGTGTGTAATTTTAAGTTTTTATTCACGGATATGGATACTTTTTTTGGTGATGGTGACGGCCACTCAGGTTTTGAGATGTCTCAGCAGATGATTTTATACCAACGGCTCAACTTAAATGTAAACTCGTGTATCGAATGCCACTCTTTTAAGTATTTATACTGAATAAGCTGTTGTGCATTTAAAACGCATATTGGTATAATATAACATAATGATATTCAGAAAAGTAAATGCCTGCTAAAAACTTTCTAAGCTCCGAAACAAAGGAAACTCTTCAACAAGTATTAAAAGAGCATGAGCATCCAGACATTCGGCAAAGAGCCTTAATTTTTTTGTTACTAAATAACGGAAATACACAAGCTCAAACTGCTGAACTAATTGGATGTTCTCTAAGAAAAGTTGCTTATTAAAGTATTCATGGTGATCCTGAGAATTTAGACAGTTTTAAAGATGATAGGATGAAGGGTAACTACCGAAAAGCCACAGAAGAATACATTAATTTACTTCTAGATACAATTGAAGTAGAACCTGAGAAATATGGCTATGAGTTCGGGAGATGGACAACAGCTAGACTTGCAATATATCTAGGAGAAAAGACAGGGATTGAGCTGAGTAGTACCCAAGTAAGGAGAATTTTAAAATCAAAAAAGTATGTTTATCTATGGGGAAAATATAGCTTAGAGTCTAAGCAAGATACCGTAGAAAGGGGTTTATTTAAAGATAAATTAGCTGAGGATTTAAGAATAGCGAAAGAATCTCCGGCTCTTTTACAGGTATGGTTTTGGGACGAAAGTGGATTTAGTTTAAGAGTAATTAGAAGGAAAAATTGGTGTAAAAAAGGGACTCGAAGCAAGAAAAGAGGAGACAGAAGAAAGGGTCGTATTAATGTCATGGGTGGAGTGAGATATTCAGACAAGAAAAGATGGGTAGATTTTATGACATCTGGGAATTCTGCTAATTTTTATGCAGTGCTAAAAAATTTTTATGAAGATTTAAAAGCCGAGTGGATATTGCAAGGAAATTTAGCCGAAGACTTTAAAGATAAAGGCTGTAAGTTTGTGATAATTTTGGACAACGCTAGTTTTCATAAAAAAGCAGAGACTTTGCAGAAAATAGCGTCAGAAATGCCGAATCTAATCCTAGAGTTTTTACCCAAATATAGCCCTGACTATAACCTAGTTGAATTAGTATGGCATTCTGCCAAGGAATATGTTGCAAATAGATTATTTGAATCGATTGAAAAATTAGAATTACTGTTACATAAACTTTTAAATGAAGGAGAACTAATTATGAAATGGAACCGAAAAATAAAAAATAAAGGTAACTTAGTTAATGCAGTTTAGATGTCGAACAGCTTATATCTTGCAGTTATCACTATTGTTGGGGTAGATTCAGTCCACCCACACCCAATGTAACAGTTGGGGTGCGGAATGTGGGTTCTAACATCCTAGGCTTAGTGGTGCAGAAAACTATTTTTGTTAATAAGAAAATGACATAACTTTAGAAAATTCAATCCGCCACTCTAACTTCGCTATTTTTTTGATAGAAGCACAAGCGGGAGGAATTTTCACCCAAGGAATGGGCGTGAGAAGTGGAATTAAACGAGCTTGATGACATAAACTTTTCATAGCTCTGATACCAAGCTGTAAAAGGCTTAAACCTCTTTCACTATGCCAATCTATCTTACTTCTGGAGCTTTTTTCTATCACTATTAATCCCAATCTAATTGCTAATACTTCAGCAATTTCTATCATCATTAATAAATTACTCAAAGCTTTAGCGTCCCTAATTTTCGACCGTAAGATATCAAACCTGCCCGACTTATAATCTTTAAATCGAGGTTCAATTCCGCCAAATCTTTGGCCATATAGTTGGAATGTTTGTAGTGATAAGGGTGTATTTGTTAGTACGGCCCAAGGTTCTTTCACTCCACGACAGTTAGCCGTTCCTAAATTGCACTCTACATCACCAAGCACTTTAACTCCTGAAAATAAATACACTTGGTCTGCGGAGTGGAAATAGTTCCTTTAAAGATTGTGTCTTGCCCGACGCCAAGGTGATTTGGAGATTAGATTTGACTCTAATGCCCCAGTTCCACTGCTGTGCTGTGAGCCACCGCATCAGCTCTCCATGTTCAAACCCTCTGTCAGCCAGTAAAGTTGGCTTTGCGTCTGTTGGTAGTCGAGATTTAGCTGCTTCTAACACGGGTAGATATTGCTCGAAACTAATTGTAGAACTACCATGTTTAATCACAGTTTGAGCCAGAGTGATAGAGCGACCGCCCCACGCCACACATACTTCAATCAGGCAATAAGTGTCCCAAAACATACTGGTATCTATGACTAGAATTAGTTCTTGCCCTGTCCATTCTTTGAGAAATTGTTTAATCAATGGCACATACAACACTTGAGCGCTAATTGCTGGATTATTCATGAAGTAGCTAAGTCGCTCCATATGGCTACGGGCTTGGCAGTCCCGATGGCTGAGGTAAGGAATCCAGTGGGAAGGAAGCGCAAGCACTTTCCGATTCTAATATTGCTGCTACAATCTCTGCACAGTTCTTCAGATGGCGAAAATCTTTGGGGACAATCCATTGACCAAGTTGTCCGAGTAGTTGACGATAGAGTGGGGGTGTAAGCTGTTGCACATTTAAACTGTGATACAAGCATTGCCCTTATTTTTGATTTTGCGACCCCATTTAATTATTAATTGCCCTTCATTTAACAATACTTCGGACAGTTTTGGAATAGGGACGCTCCGCGAGCAGAGCTAAAAAAGTCACTGGGAGCTTAACCAAAAAGACAAAAAAAAGGCACTTTTTACGTTAAGCTCAAAAAACACACGAACTTAAAAAACTGCCTGATGAATATTATTGAATCTATCTTACAACAAATGCCAGAGATTAGTCAAGCGCAAAAGAAGTTTATGGTAATTTTATTTTCCACCATTTTACTTGTTTATGGCAAAGTAAATTTTACCAATCTGTGCCGTTATAGTTCTTTGAATGAAAAGACCTATCGCCGCCACTTTTTCAAAGACTTTGATTTTGCCGGATTTAATAAATTATTGATTAATCAAGCCTTAAATAATGAGCGAACACTTATTGCAGTCATTGATTGTTCTTTTATTCCAAAAAGCGGCAAAAAAACTGAAGGAAAAGCGAGTTTTTATAATGGTGTAGCTGGCAGGCCTGAAGAGGGATTAGAAATCTCTGTAATTTCTGTTGTCGAAGTTGAAACTCATTTGTCTTATAGTTTAAGTGTACAACAAACTCCGTGGCGTCCTCCCACAGAATTACCGAAAAATCCCCTAACTGCTAAGGTAAAAAAAAACTCAAAGAAACGGGGGGAAAAAAGAAATACAGAAATCTCAACGCCTGAGATAACAAGAGTTGACTCCTCGGCCCAACATTTAAAAAAAACTCGTTGTTTATTGCCAGAATCTGTACGTTACTTGGTAGCTGACGGTTATTATTACCGCGCTAAGTTCTGGGATGCTGTACGGGATACAGATCTAAATTTGATTAGTAAATTAAGGGTTGATGCCAACTTGAATTACATCTATACAGGTGAAAGGAATAAACGGGGTGCTCCTCGAAGATATGATGGTAAGGTTGACTGCAATAATTTGAAAAACTTAACCTTTATCAAAGAAATTCAGCCGGGAGTCAAGCTTTATTCATTAGTAGTATGGAGTTGTTGTTTAAAATGTAAAATACGTTTGGCCTGTCTGTCTGAACTTCAACCCAACGGTAAAATCAAAAATATTTTATTATTTAGCACCGATGTTAATCTCCCAACCGAGCAAATACTTGAGTATTATCAGGCTCGTTTTCAGATTGAGTTTATTTTTCGTGATTCCAAACAATTTACGGGTTTATCCGACTGTCAATCTCGTAGTAGCCAACGACTTGATTTTCATTTTAACTCCAGTTTAATTGCTTTAAATTTAGCCAAATATGAAGCTTATAATCGTCATTTATCTCCGACTCCCTTCGTGTTTTCAATGGCTTCTTATAAACGCTTGCAATTCAATAGGCATCTACTTTACACCTTTATTAACAAGTTAGATTTAGACGCTAACTTGATTTTAAATCATCCTAACCTCCCCTCAGTCCTATCCTATGGTACTCTCGCTGCTTAAAAACTGTCCGAAGTATTGATTTAAGAGGCGGTGCAATAAATACTCTAGTTCTTCAATAGATGTAAAAAGTCGATTGGCAATATATTCTTTTGCCGAATGCCATACTAATTCAATTAAGTTATAATCTGGGCTGTATTCGGGGAGGAATTCTAAATGAAGATTAGGCATTTCTGTTTCAATTATTTTCAGGTACTCTTCTTTCTTATGAAAACTAGCATTATCCAGAACAATCACTATTTTCGCTTTTTTTTCAGCAAATTCTGAGGCTTGATTACCTGCTGATACCCATTCATTGATTAGCTCTTCATAAAAGAGTTTTAGGACTTGATGAAAATTATATGAATTGCCTTTTTTGATGAACTCTATCCACCTTTTTTTATCGGAATTTCTCAATCCTCCCATTACATTAATTCTGCCTTTTCTTCGGTCTCCTCTGACCTTTTTTCCCCTGCCTTTTTTACACCAGTTCTTTCTTCTGGTGACTCTTAAACTAAATCCACTCTCGTCCCAAAACCATACCTGTAAACGTTCTGGCGATTCTTTTTCTATTTTTAAATATTCGGCTATCTTTATTTTAAACGCTGTTCTTTTTTCAGGATTTCTCTTGGACTCTAGGCTATACTTAGCCCAGATGTAAACATACTTTTTTTTCTTTAATATCCTCCGAACTTGTCCTCCACTTAATTTTATCCCTGTGGATTCCTCTAAGTATGTTGCTAATCTCTGCGCTGTCCATCGTCCAAAATCATATCCTAGTTCTTGAGGGTCTTTCTCTATAGTTTCTAATAATATCTCTATATATTTATCGGTGGCTTTTTTGTGATTTTCCTTCATCCTTTCATCTATTAGACTTTCTAGATTGTCGGGGTCTCCCTTCATACACCAATAAGATACTTTATTTATTGAATTGAACAACCCAAAAAATCAGCGATTTTAGATTGTGTTTTTCCGTCATTGAGCAATAATAAAATCAGAATTCTTTCTCTGACATTTGCCTTTTCTTCCTCTTTTAAGGCTTTCTGTAGTTTCTCTATTTGTTGGCAATTGAGATGGTTTTTGGCTGGCATTTTTGTAGAGATTGACTAAACTTAATTTTTATTATACCCTATTTAAAAGTACAACAGCTTAGCCATTATTTTACGTGGATTTGTTTTTCGCTAAAACTATCGAACCACGGCGCAAGCCCCTTTTCTCCATTAACTATGATTCTCTACGCTCCTTAAGCATCTCAGGAGTTTTCTGCACCACTAAGCATCCTAGGTTTCTCCTTTTTTGATTGATTTTGTTGACATTCTGATTTTAACAAAGGTTCTAATTAACAAATCTCCGTGAATCTGCTGTTAAAAAAATTAAATTACTGTAAAAATTGTCGAAAATCATTCTGCAATAAGGATTGCTTGTTGACACTAAATCGTCGCCCAAATCCGCAAAAAGTTTGAAATGAGCGCTAATAATTGTGGGGATCGCGTACTCTATTACCCGTTAGCAGTCAGTTACCGAAAGCCTGCTGAATGCTAATTGTCATCAACCATTGAGTTAAGTCAGGAATCGTTCATATGCAAGACACTGCGATCGAATCTATTCAAGCCAGAGAAATTCTCGACTCCCGCGGCCGCCCCACCATTGAAGCTGAAGTTTATCTAGCCAACGGTGTTGTTGGCCTCGCCCAGGTTCCCAGCGGCGCATCTACAGGCTCTTTTGAAGCCCACGAATTGCGAGACGGCGACAAAAACCGTTACGGCGGCAAAGGAGTCTTGAAAGCCGTTGCTAACGTCGAACACAAAATTGCCCCTGCTTTGGCTAATCTCGATGCGATCGACCAAGCACTGGTAGACCAAACCATGATTGACTTGGACGGTTCCCCCAACAAATCTCACCTCGGCGCAAATGCCATTCTCGGAGTCTCCCTAGCCACAGCAAAGGCAGCCGCCGAGACTTTAGGACTCCCCCTATATCGCTACTTGGGCGGCACTTTAGCGAACGTTTTACCCGTACCTTTGATGAACGTGATCAACGGTGGTTCCCACGCGGACAACAACGTAGACATTCAAGAGTTTATGATTGTACCTGTGGGAGCGCCTTCTTTTAAGGAAGCTTTGCGCTGGGGAGCAGAAATATTTGCTAGTCTGGCAAATGTCTTGAAAGACAAAAATTTGCTGACTGGTGTCGGTGATGAAGGCGGTTTTGCTCCTAATTTGGGTTCCAATCAGGAAGCTTTGGATTTGTTGATGATGGCAATTGAAAAAGCTGGTTACAAGCCAGGGGAACAAGTTGCTTTGGCTTTGGATGTTGCTGCTAGCGAATTTTACAAAGATGGGCAGTACACTTACGACGGTGTGGCTCATTCGCCGGCAGAATTAATCGATTATTTGGATGGTTTAGTAGGTCAATATCCGATCGTTTCCATTGAAGATGGTTTGCACGAAGACGATTGGGACAGTTGGGTGGCGCTGACTCAGAAAATGGGCAGCAAAGTTCAGTTGGTGGGTGACGATTTGTTTGTTACCAACCGCACGCGGCTGCAAAAAGGAATTGATTTGAAGGCTAGCAATTCGATTTTGATTAAGCTGAATCAAATTGGTTCTTTGACTGAGACTTTGGATACGATCGACCTTGGCAAACGGAACAGCTATCGATCGGTCATCAGCCACCGTTCTGGCGAAACTGAGGATACCACAATTGCTGATTTAGCGGTAGCGACTCGCGCCGGTCAAATCAAGACTGGTTCCCTGTGTCGCAGCGAACGGGTGGCTAAATACAACCGTTTGTTGCGGATTGAGGAGCAATTGGGCGATCAAGCGATCTATGCTGGTGCGATCGGCTACGGGCCGAAATAGCGCTCGATAATCGGTAATTGGGCATGGGTAATTGGGAATGGGTAATTGGGAATCGGTTAGTTTTTAATTTTCATGCCCAGTGCCCAATGCCCAATGCCCTATGCCCAATGCCCAATTAAGGATAGAAAGCCAATTGAGGCAAACCCAAAGTTTCTTCCCAACCCATCATCAAGTTCATGCACTGGATGCCTTGGCCGGCTTGTCCCTTAATTAAATTGTCGATCGCCGACATCACAATTACCCTGTCAGTACGCGGATCGACTTCGATGCCGATATAACAAAGATTCGTGCCGCAAGCCCATTTTGTTTGCGGGTAAACTCCAGCCGGCAACACTTTTACCCAAGGACAATTGCGGTAAAAAGCGCTGAAAATCGTGATTAAATCTTCCCGCACCAAACCCGGATCACGCAAAGTGGCGTACACAGTCGCCAGAATTCCCCGCACCATCGGAATGAGGTGGGGAGTAAACTGAACTTTAATATCGTGTCCCGCTAAATCGCTGCAAATTTGCTCGATTTCTGGCGTGTGGCGGTGGCGGCCAACGCCGTAAGCGCCCAGAGAACCCTCTGCTTCAGCCAACAAGAGATTAACTTCGGCTTTGCGGCCTCCTCCCGAAGCACCGGATTTGGCGTCGATAATTGCTGTTTCTGGCACAATGAGGCCTTGTTTGAGCAAAGGTGCCAAGGCTAACAAACTAGCAGTGACGTAGCAGCCGGCACAGCCTACTAACTGAGCGTCTTTAATTCGATCGCGATACAATTCTGGCAAACCGTAAACAGCCGTTGCAGCCAGTTCAGAGTCCGATCGATCCCCGCCGTACCAAGCTTTGTAAGTTTCCAGATTTTCAAATCTGTAGTCAGCCGACAAATCCAAGACTTTGCAGCCTTTTTCGATCAGCGTCGGTGCCATTTTGCAAGCTAAACCGTTCGGCAGCGACAGAAACACAACTTCACATTTTGCTGCTATTTTGTCTAGGTCGATCGCCTCGACTGTCAAATCTATGCAGTTAGTCAGATGCGGATAAAGGCTGGAATAAGGTTTTCCTGCACTGCTATCCCCGCCCAAATAAACTACTTCAGCCGCCGGGTGGTCCGCCAGCAGTCGCACAAGTTGCACGCCGCCGTACCCTGAAGCGCCGATAATTCCTACAGGCACACGTCCAACATCTCCCATTTTCCTTTATCCCCTCAGCCGTTGAAGTCAAAAACGCTTGAACTTTTGCTGCATTGTAGTACCAAACGCCAACTTTGGTGGCAAAGAATTGTGTTGTTTTGTGATGGAGGTGAATTTTAGAGAATTTTTGAGCTTTCCAGAGGTAGGTAAGACCATAAAATTAAGCAACTGATGCGCGATCGTGCTATAAAAAAACTTACCTTAACCCATCCACAAACCGGAGATTAACATTTTTCACTTTTGTCTCGAACCTCGAAGCTCAACATCCATGCTTTAAATCCGTTAAATCCGTTATAAAATCCGTTGCCGAACTTCCTATGGGTATAGTCGTAGAAAATGTAAGTAAACAGTTTGGCAGTTTCCAAGCACTCGATCAAGTCAGCTTGCAGATTGAATCCGGTTCCCTAGTCGCATTGCTGGGCCCGTCTGGTTCCGGCAAGTCTACGCTGCTGCGGCTGATTGCAGGTTTAGAAATGCCCGACTCCGGCAAAATCTGGCTAACAGGCCAAGATGCCACCAATACTAGCGTCCAAGACCGCAATATTGGGTTTGTGTTCCAGCATTACGCGCTATTCAAGCACATGACAGTGCGAAAAAACATCGCTTTCGGCATGGAAATTCAGAAAACTGCACCGGCGAAAGTCAAATCGCGGGTAGAAGAATTGTTGAATTTAGTGCAATTGGGAGGATTGGGCGATAGATACCCGTCGCAACTTTCAGGAGGTCAGCGGCAGCGGGTGGCCCTCGCCAGAGCCCTAGCTGTGGAACCGAAAGTGTTACTGCTAGACGAACCTTTTGGAGCTCTCGATGCCAAAGTTCGCAAAGATTTGCGTGCTTGGTTGCGGCGATTGCACGACGAAGTTCACGTTACCACAGTCTTTGTGACGCACGATCAAGAAGAAGCGATGGAAGTTGCCGATCGAATTACAGTAATGAATAAAGGTAAAATCGAACAAGTCGGCACACCCGCAGAAATTTACGACCATCCCGCTAGTGCTTTCGTAATGAGTTTTATCGGCCCAGTCAATGTATTGCCCAGCAGTTCAAGAATGTTTCAAGACAACGGCTTTGACTCAGCCAACCCCGAAATTTTCTTGCGCCCTCACGACGTAGTAATTGAAACCACAGAAAATAGTGCCACAGTACCTGCAAGAATCAGTCGCTTGATTCATTTAGGATGGGAAATTCAGGTAGAATTAACTTTAGATGACGGTCAAGTGCTCAATGCTAATTTGACCAGAGAAAAGTTTGACCAATTGCTGTTACAGCCGCAGCAAAGAGTGTTTGTCAAGCCGAAAGGTGCTAAATCTTTTCCGCTTTTTTATTCTATCTGATATCAGGTGCGATCAAACGATCGAACCCTCTGATACCAATTCCGGTTGCACTCGTCATGATTGTTGACTGTGGACTGTTGACCGTTGACAGGGGTAGAAAAACTGAATGGTTGAGTGTTAACTCTTGACTCGATTTTATTATTTTGATGCAACCGGAAACCGATATAAATTGAGAGCAAACACACAAAAATCAAGGGACACGGCATTGCCTTGTCCCTAATTTTTCAGGCTGATAACTGCGCTGTTAGTCTTTAATATTGCCGACAGCCTTTTTCACTTGTTGCTCAAAAGATGTCGCCCTTGTATTAGAAGGATTTTTCATCTTCTCGCTGTCAGCATCTCCCTGAACTTCATTAATCCCTTCGTTAGCTTTTTCCTGAGTTTCTTCCAGAGACATAGGATCTTTCAAAACTGCTTTTTGAGCTTCTCTCTCAATCGCCGTCAGTTGAGCTTCGCCTTTAGTCGGGCTGCTGGTAACAGCAAAAGCTGGGAAAGCATTGGAAACAAACATCAATGCACAAAAACAAACAGCTATTAAACTGCGAACAAAACGCTTGGCAGGAAGATTAAAGCTGATAAAAGACATACAAATTTTCTCCATTTTTACAAATTTTCATCGCTCAGATTGTTAACAGGCTGAAGCTCGTTCAAATTCTGTACAATCTTTAGCTCAAGTTCGATAAAAGCAACAGCCTTGAGCAGTGGCTCTTTCTTAAATTGAGGTAATATATATTGTGCTGAAAATACTGGTATTTGAAATCCTTCTCAGGGAATATTTTGGCTTTGTGTCTTCCGATAGATGAGTCTGGTGCCTCACTGAAGTCCGATTGAGACTTGAGATGGGAGTATCTGTGGCAGCATCTGAGCCTGCTCTCCCCGCTAAGGCAAAAAACCCGGTGTCTTTGAGAATCGTGGCTGCTATTCGACAGAGATCGATCGAGCAACCGGGTTTTTTGTCCCATGCGTAACTCCTAAACTACTGTTGCCGCACGGGAACTTGATGTTTTGCTAGATAAGTCTTAATTTCTCCTACACTGAGTTGCCCGTAATGCAGCAGGGAAGCCAGCAGTGCAGCTTCTGCTTTGCCCTGTGTCACGGCTTCGTAGATGTGGTGACAGTTGCCGGCGCCGCCGGAAGCAATGACGGGAATTTCGACAATTTCGGCAATGCTTCGGGTTAATTCCAAATCGTAACCGGCTTGAGTGCCGTCCGAGTCCATGCTTGTCACCAAGATTTCGCCGGCGCCGCGCTGTTCGGCTTCCTTGGCCCAGGCGATCGCATCTTTGCCAGTATTTTCTCGCCCTCCGCGCACGTAAACGTCCCAACCAGGATTATCTGCGTCTTGCCGTTTGCGAGCGTCGATCGCCACTACAATGCACTGATTGCCAAATCGATCGCTCGCTTTGTCAATCAAACTCGGATCGCGCACCGCCGCCGAATTAATGCTTACCTTATCTGCGCCCGCCCTCAACAAACTTTTAATTGTGTTTAAGGATTGGATGCCACCGCCTACCGTCAAAGGGATAAATACTTGATCGGCCGTTCGGTACACCACATCGATCATAATATTCCGGTCTTCGTGAGTCGCCGTAATGTCCAGAAACACCAACTCGTCAGCGCCCGCATCGTTGTATACCTGAGCCATTTCTACCGGATCGCCAGCATCCTGAAGGTTGACAAAATTGACACCTTTGACCACGCGGCCGGCTTTTACATCCAGACAAGGCAAAATTCTTTTCGACAACATAAAATTCTCGTGTTTCTAATTTATTGACCGCCGCAGCGAGGAAAAGGCTTTGTTGATACCTTCAAGAACAGGAAGTTAAGCAACAAATCTTAAACATACCTTGTCTTTAACAAATCTCGGTTTGAGCTGGAAAGGCATTTTTCTGTTTTTTTCTGCCCCCTCAGCATAAATAAAACTTGGATCGCAGTGGGAGTGGCAACATTAGGTAGAATATTGGGTAGATCGTTATATTTTCGGCAAAAAGCAGCAAATTTAACTCCCCAGATACATCCTTGGGGTGAAAAATATGACAATTTCGCTTATGATCGAACCATAACTACCTTCGCTGGCGATCGAATTTTGGTTCTGCAATCCTGTATGGTTTGGTGCATCGACGATCGACTAAACAATTTTAGATTTGAGAACAGCCGATTTGAGGTTTTTAGCAGCAATCTCAGTTATCAGCCACGCGGTAAAGTTAAAATTTAAAGTTTAAAACCTCAAATTGGTTGACTTGATGTCGTTTTTAGGGCTGTGGTGACTTTGCAAGCCAATCCACATATGGTACTTCGCACAGAAGGCGGCAATCGCTACTTGCCGCTCTCCGGCAGCAATTGCTGGACAGTAGGGCGGAGCGATGACAATAATTTTGTACTGACAGATCGCTGGATTTCCCGTAATCACGCGATGTTACAGCAAATGGAGACAGGAGAGTTCTACCTGATCGACTTGGGCAGCCGCAATGGTTCCTTTGTCAACGGGCGGCGGGTCAGTATTCCTGTAACTCTCAGAAATGGCGATCGGATTATTTTCGGTCAAACCGAATTGGACTTCTACAACCCAACCGCCGGCCACCGGCACGATCCAATAAACGAGACAGACTCTGAAGATTTTACGGCGACTTTGACGGTGCGTAGCCTGATTAGCGTCATGGTAATGGACATCCGAGATTTTACCGTTTTGACTAGACAGCTAGACGAAACGCTACTCTCGGAAGTCATCGGGAATTGGTTCCGCAAAGCAGGACAGATCATTCGCGAACACGGCAGTTGGGTGGACAAATACATCGGCGATGCGATCATGGCCGTGTGGTTTCACAAAACCAGCGGTGTCAGCACCGAGGAAATGATGCGGATTTGCCAAGCTTTGAGCGAACTGCACAAGGCAACAGACGAACTCAGCAGCCGTTACCCCCTACCTTTTCCTTTGCGAGTCGGGGCCGGAATCAATACGGGTTATGCAATGGTGGGAAATTCTGGCAGCAGCGACCGATCGGACTACACCGCTTTAGGAGATACTGTAAACGCAGCATTTCGCCTAGAGTCTTGTACCAAGCAACTGGGTAAGGATATCGCCGTGGGAGAAACGACCTACAAATACCTGACGGAATTGGGAGCCCAAGGCGCTTTCGAGCCGCACACCGTGGCTTTGAAGGGTTACGACACTCCCAGCCTGACTTACGCTGGTACTTATGCTGACTTGAACGCTTTTCTCAAAAGGAAAGGAAAGAGTTCTTGATAGCTAGAAAATGGGTGCAGGGCAAAAATTAACCCTTGAAAATGGTAGTCCGAGTTTTTAATTTGGACTGCCTTTTATAAACTTGCCTGCGATGCTTAAAAGTCGGGTATTATCATATATCGTCAGCGTTGTCAATACCAAAATGTAAAGTTTATCACAGCCGTCTACCTGTTGCGGATTTATCTGAAAAACTGCATAAGCAAAATGGTAGTCTCTACATAAATGCTGTGTATGAAATTGGGAGACAAAACTTCATGAAACGATTGGGTCGTCTATTGGCAGTATTGGGCTTAGTGCTGGGCTGCTTTGCATGGGCTGGAGACCAAAGCGCGATCGCGGGCACATTGAGCCGTATCGTCTTACCACCATCCTCGCTCATAGTGGTTGACGTTCCGACTAGAACAAATCGCGCCGATGACAAACTTGCCACAGAATACGGCAAAAAAATTGACTTGAACAATAGCGGCGTCCGGGACTTTCGGGAATTTCGAGGGTTGTATCCTACTTTAGCTGGACTAATTATTAAGAATGCTCCTTACGAAGAAGTTGAGGACGTACTCAACATTTCAGGCTTGACGGAAGCTCAGAAAACCGTGCTGCAAGCTAACCTGGACAAATTCACAGTAACTGATGTCGAATCAGTATTTATTGAAGGAGACAACAGGTTGAACAACGGTTTTTACGACTAAATAGCAGTGGGCTTCCTTTAAAGGCAGAAAGCAGAAGGCAGAAGGCAGAAAGCAGAAAGAAAAAAATTTTTCTAGAGGCTGATGACTTCTGCCTTTAATTTCTCAAGCATTCGGCAAAGCTATCAAAAATTGGCGAGATTGAAATCAGTACGTTTTCGAGATTCATTTGTAGGGTCAATCTAAAATAGACTTGCATTGAATAAGTCGTCTATCGATACAGAAACCCCAGATTAAAGGCTGATAAACACAGATAGACGCAGATAATTTCAGATGATTTGTGATTGAGTGCAAGAAATATAATATGAAATCAACAGACATTAATTCCAGCCCCAAGATTCATCTGTAGAGTTAATTCTAAAATCTAAAACTTGTTCGCTCGCGAAGTCGAAAAATCTAAAATCTAAAATCTAAAATCGGCAGACTTATGACTGACAAATTTGATGTATTAGTGATAGGTGCTGGCGCGGCCGGTTTGTACACAGCACTTTGCCTCCCAGAGCATTTGCAGGTGGGCTTAATCAATAAAAATACCCTACCTGTTTCTGCTAGCGATTGGGCTCAAGGGGGGATTGCCGCAGCGATCGCCCCTGAAGATTCCGCAGCGCTGCACGTTCAAGATACACTGGCTGCGGGAGCAGGTCTTTGCGATGTGGAGGCGGTGAAATTTTTAGTCGAGGAAGCTGGTGCTTGCATTGACTCCCTGGTGAAAATGGGCGTTGCATTCGATCGCACCGGCCCCGATTTAGCCCTCACCCTAGAAGCCGCCCACTCCCGCCGCCGAGTCCTCCACTCCGCCGACACCACAGGAAAAGCCGTCGTCAGCACACTGACAGCAAAAGTATTAAACCGCAAAAACATTCAACTCGTATCCCCCGCCTTTGCTTTGAGCCTGTGGCTCGACAAAAACGGGCGCTGTCAGGGCATTAGCTCGATTTGCGACTCCCGAGTCAAATGGCTGCGGGCAGAGGCCGTAGTGCTGGCTACAGGCGGCGGCGGACAAGTTTTTGCTCAAACCACCAACCCGTCGGTAAGTACCGGGGACGGGGTAGCCATTGCGTGGCGCGCCGGGGCGCTGCTGCGAGATTTAGAATTTGTGCAGTTTCACCCGACGGCGCTGAGTAAAGCGGGCGCGCCTCGGTTTCTGATTAGCGAAGCGGTGCGGGGAGAAGGAGCTCATTTGGTTGACAGCAAGGGATATCGGTTTGCTTTTGACTCTCACCCCAGCGGGGAACTCGCTCCTCGGGATGTCGTTAGTCGCGCTATTTTCCGCCACTTGCAGAAGACGGGGGAACCTCACGTTTGGCTGGATTTGCGCCCGATTGCGGTCGATCGACTGCGCTACAGGTTTCCGAATATTATTCAAGTGTGCGCTGATTGGGGAGTTGATATTTTTTCCGAACCGGTGCCGGTGACGCCCGCCGCCCATTACTGGATGGGAGGGATTGTGGCGGACAAGTTTAACCAAACTTCGATTCCGGGTTTGTACGCGGTGGGAGAAACTGCCAGCACTGGAGTGCACGGCGCTAATCGGTTGGCGAGCAATTCGCTGCTGGAATGTCTGGTTTTTGGCGCGCAAATGGGACTTTTGCAGGTAGAAGGTGAAAAGTCCGAGGCTTTACCAGATGAGTTCGATTCCGGGGAAATCTGGGAAAAATCGATTTCACAACAGGATATGGAGGCGATCGAAAAATTGCGAGTCGAATTGCCGAGTTTGGTGTGGCAGAGTGCGGGAATTTGCCGGGGAATGCGGGATTTGGAAAGTGCGATCGTCCAAGTTGAGATTTGGCGGCAAGAATTTGCCTCTTTGCCTTTGAGTCAAGCGCTTGATAATTTACGGCCCGGACAAGTTATTGATTTTTCGCCGGCTGATGCGGAGAATAGCTCGGTTTTGCGAAATTGGGGGGAAGTTGGCAATTTATTGGATATTGGCTACTTAATTCTCAAAAGTGCTGCGTTTCGCACGGAAAGCCGCGGCGGTCACTACCGGGTAGACTATCCACTTACCGATCCCGATTGGTGCAGGCACACTTTAATTCACCAGTGCAATTGGTACAAATCTGGGCGAATAGAAGATTGAAAAATTGGGTTCAGCGCGTCCCCGTACCGTCACTTTTTGGGTTCCCGTTGGGGTCTGGTTCGTATTTTTTGGGGTTGTTTGGAACCCGAGAAGTTCGCGCGACTGTCAAGACTGTGGAGGTCGATGGCGTCGGGCCCCGCAAGCTACGGTCTTTTGTTGAGTTGCTGGTTGAGTTACTGGCAAGTAAGGTGGCATTTGCGATGCCGATCGTATTCACTTGCAGGCAGGTAGCCAGGGTTGCCGTTGTTGTGAGCTGAATCAAAGTACGCATAGTATTCATAGCCTTATTCAAATCACCGCAGTATATGCACGTCTGTACAACCTATTATATCGATCAATTTCCGTAGTTCCACTGATATCTTTACATTTCCTTTAATTAACTTTCGTAAATATACGTAAAGTTTTATAAATCAAGGCTTTTTGCCGATTTGAATTGGGTCTCCGGTCTCAGTTTGTGAAATTTTTAATATTTTTTAACATTTAGATGAGACGGCAATTTTCTGTAATAAGTTTCATATTTTTTAACTCAATCTAATGACAGATGACAGATTAAACGCTTTTCGCTTGAAAAATTGGGAATCACTTATGACTATCATGGTTTCGTGCAGGGGCCTACAGTTGCATTCTTTTTTTAAACTGATATGGCAACCGCCAAGACTGTTAAAACTTTTTTAATTGCTGAGACCCTTGATTTTATTGCTTGTTCCTTCTACTTCCTTCCTTCTCTCGCGACGATAGCTAAAGCGTTCTGACTTCTCTCGCGACGATAGCTAAAGCGTTCTGACTTCTTCCTTCTTCCGACTTCCATTTCTCTTCTGTGTTAAGAAAACTGATATTGATTTTTCCCCCGTTCCTTAGCACGATACATCGCAGCATCAGCATTTTTGACTAAAATTTCTGACTCTCGACCGTCAGTTGGATACAAACTAATGCCAATACTTGTAGTTACAGAAACTGTATGTTCTTCTAAAATAAAAGGCTGCACGATGGCATCGCAAATTTTTTTAGCTACTTTCGCAGCTTCCTCGCTACCGGGAATTGCCGACAGGATGACTGTGAACTCGTCGCCGCCCAGTCGCGAGATAATATCGCTGCCGCGCAAGCATTTTCTGAGCCTGCTGGCAACTGCTTTTAACAGCAAATCGCCCACATTGTGTCCGAGAGTGTCGTTGACCGACTTAAATCCATCTAAATCTAAAAACAGTAAAGCTACCAATTCTTGATTGCAAAAAGCTCTTTCTATAGATAGATGCAAACATTCGTAAAACATTTTACGGTTGGGCAAACCTGTAAGAGCATCGTGAGAAGCTTGGTGGCTGAGTTCAGCATTTTTTTGCTCTAAAGCGTCTTCCCGGAGTTTGCGCTCGGTAATGTCTCTGATCGCTCCGACTAAAAATAAGTTGCCGGCAGCATCTTTGTGCAGGGTTCTTTTCGTCGCAATCAGATGCGTAATTCCGTGAGCGTCGGTAAAATATTCTTCATTTTCTTGCGGCTGTTGAGTTTGTAATACTAATTCGTCTTGCTGCCAAAATATATCGGCTTCGGCTTGGGGAAATAAGTCGTAATCTGTGCGACGGGTTAAAATTTCCAAAGGATAGCCGATTAACCGACAATATGCCTGATTCAACACAACCCAGCGGTGATTTATATCTTTGACAAAAATCGGGTCTGGAATTGTATCGATTAGCGATTGTAAAAATTCTTTAGAGCGTTTTAGTTCTTCTTGCAAGTGAGCCAGATAACCGACAACTGTTACGCCAGAACCCAAAAGACTGAGGATTGCAGGAATTAACGGCAGCCACCAACCAACTAAAAAAGCTAAGTATAAACTGGCACTCAAACCGAGACAGATACTTGACAAAAACCAAGCCGATCGCCCGATCGATCGCAACTTCCAGCTCACACTCGCTCCCGCCCAAGACCACAGTAAAATCCACAGCAACTCCGCAGCCTCTGGCCAGACATTGATACCCCCGCGCCCGTCAAGGGCAGCACTCAAAATTTGGCTCAAGAAATGAGCCTGAAGCTCGACTCCCGGTATTTGCTGGGGAGGAGCAAACAAACCCGAACTGTAAGCGTTTTGGTAAAAGTCTTTGAGGCTGGCGGCATTTGAGCCGATCAAAACAGCGCGCGATCGCACAAAATCCGCCGGTACTTTGCCAGAAAGCACGTCACTCATCGATACAGTGCGGAAACTGCCGATCGGGCCGCGCAGGTTGGTCAAAATTTGATAGCCGCGGCTGTCCGCTCGCACGTAAGCACCGTCATTCGGCTCAAAAGGTCGAAACACCCCCTTACCTAACTGCAAGTATTTAGGATTGACAGTTGCTGGCTCAGGGGAAATCCCTTCGCCTTCGAGGTAAAGCAAAGCTAGTTTGAGCGCGAAGCTTTCATGAGTTTTGCCGTCTCCCGGCCAAGAGTACAGCAAAGCTCGGCGCACTTTACCGTCAGCATCGATGACAACATTGTTGAAACCGACGCGCGAGAGCTTGTCAAGTACGGGAGGGGGCTGAACTCCAATCCTGGTTTCGTCTGGCATCAACTCAATGCCGATTAAGTTGGGAATAGTTTTAAAAGTTTTGAGCAATTCGGCGTTACCCGGTTGAGTCGGCAAATCTCGGTAAACGTCGAGGCCGATCGCCAGCGGCTTGCCAGCGTGCAATTTTTGCAGCAATTGAGCCAATACAGCATCGGAAATTGGGTAGCCGTATTTTTGCAAGTCAGCTTCTTTGATTTCGACAATGGCGATGCGTGAGTCAATTGGTTCGGCTGGCCGCCCGCGCACAAAGTGGTCGAAAGCAGTCCATTCCAACACCTGCAAAAATCCGAACCAGCGCAGTACAATCACCGTACCGGCAACGGTACTGGCAGTAATCAATACTCTGCGTTCTCGATCGAGCCATTTTTTGATAGTTTCTATCATGCTTTGGGAGTTTTTGCCTCGCCCTTCGAGCATCTAAGCTACTACTACATATAGCTTTTATATCTTCGGGGCGATCGGCTCGATTTTAGATTTTAGATTTTAGATGTTAGATTATCCAATTTTTTGGTTTTTCGGTGCAGGCGATCGAGTTCCAACCCCCGTAAAGTTGATTCATCCTTCTATTTCAGCACCCTGAGTGACAATTCAGTCGTTAAGTGCCACCTGCTGCCTATTGATTCGCAGTTGCCCCTATTATTGGCAAATTTTACATAAACTATACAAGTACCAACTCATTTCTCATGTGATGTTCTTAAAAAAAGCCAGAGAAGCAGAGCCAGATCAACGCCTGAAAAGTGATAAAATTAGAAAATCTATAGCGCCGATTTGTCAAAGGTGGCTGGATTGTTAGGTTTTTATACAAACAAACCCAAAAACAAATTAGAAAGCCACAAACTGTTAAAGTTTTGGAAGAGTTAGGACGTGTTCAACTCTCTAAAAGTTTTTTTATGCGTGAGTTTCTTTATTCAGAAATCTCTCAAATTGAAGGTATACCTAATATTCCAGATTGTCCTGATTTGGCGATCGCGGCAGGAAGGAAACTGTGCGAGCAGGTACTTGAGCCAATTCAAGACGCTCTGGGCAGGATCAGTATTCGTTCGGCCTACCGCTCTTGTGCTGTGAATGCCAAAGGAGCAGAGAATAGCAACCAATATAGCTGCGCTAGCAATGAGTCAAACTATGCAGTACACATCTGGGATGTCAAAGATACTGATGGGTACATGGGAGCAACAGCTTGTATTGTCGTCACTTCATTTATCCCTTACTATGAGCGCACTCAAGATTGGACAGCGTTGGCCTGGTGGATACACGATCACATTTATGCTTGTGCAGGGATGACCTTTTTCCCGAAGTATGCGGCATTCAATATTAGTTGGAGCGAGAACCCCAAGCCTTCAAAGGTGATTGATAGCTACGTGAAGAATCCGCACACTGGTAAGCGTGGATATTTAACAAAGGAGGGAATGGATAATTTTGCAGGTTCCCACGAGCAGTTTTATCGAGAGTTTATTGAGCAGTTGCCAGCCAGCTAACCAGTCGGTAGGTAACGTAATTAACAAGAGGGAAAGCACATCGCAAAACTAACCTAAACTGTTAGCCAAAACTGGTAAAAGGAGCAAAGGGGAGTTCCCAAACGGCTAACAGCAGTGAACTCTCGGATCGTATGTCAAAGTCAGTTTTGAAAGTTGCGCGGGCCAGTGTAACCGGATAACTCAGCGAGTTTATCCACAGTTTGTGTCCCCGAATAAAACTGACCTTGAATTTCCCAAGTAGGGAAACCTTTAATATTTGCAGCAGCAGCTTGGCAAATTTCAGCGCGGGAATTTTGCCCTTTGGGATCGCATTCAAAATAATCAACTATTTTGGCTGCTTCTTTCCCAAACAGCATTTTTTGATCGTGACAGTGGGGACACCAGTAAGCGCCGTATTCTTTAGCGCCGATTTGTCGGAGGTGGCGGGCTAAAGCAATTTGTGCGGGCCCGGAGGTTGTGGTGACTGCAGGGGGTAAAATTCCGGGGGTAGCAGAAACAAAAGGAGCGGGTGAGCTGACGCTGTTGTAGAGCGCTAAAGCGCCGATCGAACTTACCATCGCTACCAAGATGCCTGTAAACACCAATTGTCCGATATCTTCCCAGTCGCGCCCGACTAGCACCAGCACAAACAGCGACAGGGAAAATAGGGCGGAACTGATGCAGTAAATGCACAATTCCTGAATTTCAAAAGCCATTAAATACATCAAATAGCTGCTGAATATTAGCATCGCAGCGGTGATGATAAATAGGGCTTGCCAAGTCCAATTTTCCAGTTGAGAGTGCAGTTGTTTGTTGTTGTCGGGATTGACGGCTTTGGGAGCTAATGCCAGGATTGCGATGCTTAGGTAAGCGAGGCAACCTAATAAACTTAAAGGCACTGTGCCAAAGACTGTAGCGTAGGGACTGTTGAGAACTTTGTCGCATCCGCTGGTGGGACAAATTACTGAGTTTGTTGTGAATTTAGCGATCGTCAGATAGGCCGTTTCTACGACGCCGATGGCTGCGATCGCTGCCATCACCGTTCTAGACCAGCGATGAATCCAAGGGGTTGAACGTCGGCGAATCATTTTTTTGATTTGGTAGTTACTAATTGGTAGTTAGTCAGTAGTCAGTAGTCATTAGTCAGTAGTCATTAGTCAGTAGTCATTAGTCATTAGTCATTAGCATTTTGTAGGGGCGGGTTTAGCTAAGGATCTATGATACAAATGACTAAAAAAATGGCAAAACCCGCCCTCTTTCTTTCTCTTTAATCGGTCATCAGTCATCAGTTATTAGCATTTTTTAGGGCGGGTTTAGCTAAGGATCTATGATACAAATGACTCAAATTGTAGACTTTTGTTCAACCTCCAAGATGAATCTTTGGGGTAAAATCTAAAATCTAAAATCTAAAATCTAAAATCGACCGACTTTGCCCGGTTCCGGTGTTAGCCCTCTCGAACCATTAGCGTTTTTGTTTTCTTGTTCGAGTTCTTTTTCGGAAAAGCTGCGACGGGCGGCTTCTACAAATTGACTGACGCGGATGGGATCTATCGGCTGTTCGATGCGGCCGTTTCGCTTCAGCGAACTCGACACGATTACGCCGTCAGCGGCCTGCATGAGGGTGGAAATGTTTTCCCACGATGCACCGCTACCGATGAAAACAGGAGTTTCCCCCGCTGCTGCACTCGCGAGTTCTAAGTCTTCGAGATTGGGAGGGCTGCCGGTTGTCCAGCCGGAAAGAATTACGGCATCGGCTAAGGCGCGCCCGATCGTCTCTTGGACGGCTGTGGTCAAGTTGGGGCTGCCTAGGGGTCGCCCGTGCTTGACTAACACGTCTGCTAATATTTTGACATCGCTGCCCAATTCCCGACGGTAGCGCAGGAGCTGGTGAGCTTGGCCTTCAATTAAGCCTTGGTCTGTAGCCATGATGCCGTTGAGGACGTTGACGCGGATGAATTGAGCTCCCGTGCAGGAGGCGATGGCGATCGCGCTGTGGGCGTCGTTTCGCAGCACGTTAACGCCGATCGGCAGCGTCACGAGATTGGTTAGCCTCTCGACTACCAGAGTCATGGCACTTACCACAGCCGGATCTACGCAGTCTTTGGCAAAAGGAGCGTCGAAAAAGTTCTCGACTATGATACCGTTTGCGCCACCCGAAGCCAGCGCTGTAGCCTCTTGCTCGGCTCTTCCGATAATAGCTTTGAGGTTTCCGCCCCAGCGGGGAGAAGTTGGCAAAGGCTGTAAATGTACGACACCGATTATGGGATTCGGCGTTTTGAATATTTGTTTTAAGTCCACGGATTTTCCTGAAACCACCAAGTTCACTGACGGCTGACGGCGGATTTTGACGGTATATTCTAGAATTCTATATCCACGGGGGCGATTCGGTTGACTTAATCGGGCTGCCAACTTGCTCAAACCCCTAAGCCATAACATTTTAGAGTTTAGATTTTAGATTTTAGATTTTACAAGGACGACCTACTGATTTCACTCAAAGACGGATACTTGCTTCAAGACAGGAGTCCTTGAAAGCAAAAAAGTTTAGATTTTAGGGATATCTCCCAGATTCATCTGTGGAGTCAATGCTTTAATCTTTAATCTAAAATCGACTGACTACAATCGGGGTTGAGAGCTTGACTGCAGTTGCATTCTTTTTTATACCTTGGTGTCGGCAGGGGTTTTTCCTTCTCTATCGAGGTTAAGTGGTGGAAGTTGTTCTCATAATTTTGGCTGTCACCGCAGGATTGGGGGCAGCAATCGAAGTGCTGCTGCGGGTGCTGCTGGGTTTTGGCAATCCCTTGATTTACATTGCCGATGCCGAGTGCGGCTATTTGTTGGCGCCCAACCAAAGGGTGCGTCGCTTGGGCAACCGGATTGAGATTAACGAGTATTCGATGCGTAGCCCAGCGATCGCCCCGATCGCCCCTCCAGAAACTCTGCGCGTCTTGCTGTTGGGAGATTCTGTCGCCAACGGCGGTTGGTGGACACATCAGACAGATACGATCTCGGAAATTATGGCTCGGAATTTGAGACTGCTAGTACAGAATCTGGCGAAAAATACACAATTAGGTTCACAAGTCAACTATTCAAATTTTGAAGTTCTCAACGCCTCAGCCAATTCTTGGGGACCGAGGAATCAACTTGCTTACGCCAAGCGGTTCGGTGTTTTTGGGGCAAAGGCTTTGGTTTTGCTGCTCAATACGGACGATTTGTTTGCATCGGCTCCTTGTGCTCTGGTTGTGGGGCGCGATCGATCTTACCCGGATCACAAACCCCGATCGGCCACACTAGACTTATTGAGCCGCTACCTGCTACCTGCAGTGCCGACTCCCCAATTGGCAGCACCCGGAGCCACAAGCGCCGATGTAGTAGGCTACAACTTAGAAGCTATTCGCCACATCCAGAAAATAGCTGTATCCGCCAACGTCGAGTTTTTGCTAGCCGTCACGCCTAAGCGGGGTGAACTCGGCGGCCCGGGCCCTCGCGACTGGGAAGTCAAAGCTAGAGCGCGTCTCGCCGAACTCGTAGAAACAGAGAAAATTACTTACATAGATTTTCTTCCCATTTTCAATTGTGCGGCAGAATTTCCAACTTTGTATCGAGACAGCATTCACCTGAGTCCTCAAGGCAATCAGCTAGTTAGCAAAACCATCAGTCGTCAAATAGTCGCTCTTTGTTGGCATAAATCGTGACTTCACCTAAAGACGGATACTTGCCCACGACTTCTGTTGTCGAAAGCAAAAAAGTTGAAACCTTAGTTCAAGCCCCCAGATTCATCTGCGGAGTCAATCTAAGATCTAAAATCGTTCGACTGAGCGCAACTCGACGCTCGCACTCGCCGAACTTCTCACGCCGAATTGTCCAATCTCAAATCGACTGACATCGAATCCGGTTGCATGGGAACAGTTACCCTCTTTAACGAACAACAAACCCAAACTGTAAAAGCACCCGGAAACGACACGATTTGTCTCGATTTAGCTAACTTGCAAAGTAGACTCTAGCTCTTTCGGATACCAAGCTTGACCGTCGAGAGCCATTTGCTCGATCACACTCGCAAGCCGCAGAGCTTTGAGAGCTTGTTCTCCTCCCACAGAAGGCTGATTTCCACCCCGCACGCAATTAATAAAATGCTCCAATTCTGCGTGGAGCGGTTCAATATTGCTGGTGTAAACTTTCTCGATCAACCCATCTTGACGGTATAGCACCTGACCGTAATCCGTCACGTAGTTGGCGGTTGTTTGTCGGTGAATCAAGATTTCGTTATTGAGAAAATCTGCCTCTGTCAGAGAATTCTTGCAGTGAGCCACGATTGAACGGAGTTTGCGGTGCGTCACCTTACTGGCAGTCAGGGTGGCGACAATGCCGTTAGCAAAGTTCAACGTCGCTGTCACGTAGTCTAAATAACCTGAATCTGAGGCCCTGCTGCCGCTGGCGGTCAGCTTGACCACTTGGGAATCTGCCAATTCCAAAAGCAAGTCGATGTCGTGGATCATTAAATCCAAAACTACCGATACGTCGTTAGCCCGCTGGGAATAGGGACTCATCCGGTGAGCTTCCAATGCCAGTAACTCTTCAGTTTTCAGCACTTTGCCGAGTTCCTGAAAAGCTGGATTGAAGCGCTCGATGTGACCCACTTGTAAAATCCGGTGGGCTTCAGCAGCCGCGTTGACCAAAGATTCGGCTTCGGCAATACTAGCCGCGATCGGCTTTTCAATTAAAACGTGAACCCCTGCTTGGAGACAAGACATCCCCACAGGGTGGTGCAGGCGAGTTGGAACGGCGACGCAAACTGCATCTACGTGGGCGAGCAAATCCCGGTAGTCTTCAAAGAAGCGAACCCGGTATTTGCTTGCTACATCAATTCCCCGCTCTACATTTATGTCTGCAACACCCACGAGTTCGATATCTTTTAGCAAGCTCAGAACTCGCGTGTGATGCTGGCCCATATTGCCAACCCCAACGACCCCAATGCGAAGGGGCTCGGGTTGACTTCGCTGACCGAAAACGTTTGCGTATCCCAATGACATCCTATCTAGCACTCCTGGATTCTCCTCCACCACCACAGGAATCAAGCCCCTTGGCTTCCCTCAGCTACTCACAGCCATCCAGATAGTACCACAGTCAAACTATTTGTGAAGAATTTCTAAGTTCAGTTGCGATTATCGCATCAGGCAATTAAGCAGACGCTACTTATGCACGAGAGCTCAATATTGCGGCATTTTTATATAAAATTACGTATTGACAAATATCATTATACATGATACACGCAGGCGATCGCGCTTGCCTCTACTTCGTTATTGACAGCGCGCTGCCATCGTTGCTGTACGTCGGAGAAACGGGGCGAACTCCCAAGCAGCGGTGGGCGAACCACGATTGTTACCAAAAAAATGGGTCTAAAGCCCCGTTCTTCTAGGAAGGCTTTCTTAAACTGTGGTATAATTGCGACTTTTAATAGGTCGTGCTGGCAGTGGATGGGACAGCCTTTTGGTAGGTGAAACTGCTGGAGTTTGGTATTTTAAAGTTAGAAACCATATATAGCAATCCTAAATCATTATCCTTACTGCGAACATAAATCTGATTTCCCCAAAATCCATCTGTAGGGACTAAGGCCAAGCCGTGTCCCTACAGAAAATCATTTAGGATTGCTATAGGAAGAATCAGCCATCTCCAAATCAAACATGGATCGATTTGAATTTCAGCTAGCAATGCTGCAAAAAGGAGCAGAGGAACTAGAGAAAAAAATAGCTAACTTCAGTACAATTTTGCAGCAGATAAAAACTACGGCAATTACCATTTGGGTAGCGCTTATCGGTTGGGCATTTGCCAGCAAAATAAATGCGTTAGTTCCGCTGGGATACGTGATAATTTTTGGTTTTTGGTTTTTAGAAGCTACCTACTGGAAGGTGCAATTTTATTACATACAAAGAATCCATGCAGTTACCCAATTCTTGAATAATGAAAGCGCCTTAGATGAAAGTTTTAATACCCGTTCGATACCGGAAGGTCTCGTTTACCCGCTCGGTTTGTTAAAAACACTTAAAATGCCTTCTTTATGGAGAGTTCTCTGCGCTCCATCAATCTATATTTTTTATACTTTTTTGTTTGTTGTTAATTCGATCGTTTGGTTTATAACTCTTAAAACACCTCTATAACTGGGCAAGATTAGAGCTTGCGATTGGTTTTAGGCTTTTTCAGCAAGCGCTCATTATCCACGATACCGAAGTTTATTACAAGCTAGGGATACCGAAGCCGAACCAGTTCCCGAACCTCTCACCGCAAGGGGGACTGCTTTAGCATTGGCTGGTTCACGCTGGTTGAAACACAAGAAAAAAATCGCTGTTTGACCTGCTAGTTCACTTTTCATAAAATATGCGAGTTGCAAAATTTTGCTCTCGATTCGGAGACAGAGCGCGGGCTTTCAGAATTGCGGCTACTAAAAACGCATAGGACAAAACTCCCACTAAGGCTAGCAAGAGTACGCTGACTGCTCCCGACGCATTCCACAATGCGTGAAGTGCGGAAGCACTGAAATAACCTACGCCCAAAATTTGCCAGCGCTTCCTGGGTTTGAGGGCGCTCAAACCGATAAAATATCCCAAATAACCGCTGTAGGCCATGTGTCCGGCGGCGGAGCCTAAAATTCGCGGAATTAGCAACTGCAATCCTACTAATTGTCCGGCTTCTGGGCCTGCTTGCAGGGTGATATTTTGGATGATATTGGGAACGTACTGGCCGAGAGTTTCTAGTAGTGTAAAGCCGACTGCTGAGGCACTTCCTAACAAAATTCCGTCTAAAGGTTCCCAAACACCGATTCGATCGCGCCACGGATTTTTCAGCCAATTTCCCAGCAGCATCGCTCCTAAAACGGGCAGGGCTTTCAGCAATTCTTCCATCAGACCCGCCCCGAAAAACATTCTGGTCAAAAAAGGCAAAAAACTGATTGCTTCGCCTTCGGCTGGCAGGCGACCGGGCAAAATTTCTCTAAATACTAATATAAATCCAATTAATAAGGGGCTGATCACAATCAGGACTGTAGCTAAAGCCGAACCAAGCAACACCCACCAAGGCTTGTGTTTGCCACACAGTTGATAGATAAAGTAGTAAGCCGCACCGGCGAGGTAAGCTGACAGCAGGAAGTTGAATGCTGCGGAATTTCCAACGGCGACAAACATCGACACGACAACAATAACTGTGGCAATACCTGGATATAAGTAAGCTTTTTGGCTTAATTGTTTGCCCGTCGAGGCGATCGGGAATAATTGAGTTAAAGTGAGAGCGTCTTTTTCGTTACCAGCAAAATTGCCCGTTTGTGGTGCTCTTAATCCGGGTTGATTTTGGTAAGGGGTTACGGGAGATTCAAATATAAATTCAGGGCCGTCAAGGCCGAGACTGATGCGATCGCCTGTTTCTAAAGTTTGGCAGCCAGAGAGCTTTTTTCCGTTGATATAAGTTCCGTTAGCGCTGTTGAGGTCGCAAATTTCCCATCTCGTAAAAGTACCCTGAGTTAGGGGACGGATCATGGCGTGGCGACGGGAAACCATGCCGTGGGCGATCGACTCTAGGGCTATTTGACAATTGCGATCGCGTCCGATGACCAATTCCCCATCTTCAGAAAGTTGGTACTTGGATGCTGGCGTTCCCACAGCGTCTTTGGCTGGCACTTGTCGCAGAAATCCGATTTCATTAGTCATGAGTTATGAGTCATTAGTCATTAGTCATTAGTCATGAGCTCGCGAGCTGTTAGCTGATGTTATTTTTGAGCAGTCTTTATTCCACAGTTATTGGTTGTTAGCTGCTGACTAATTACTAATTACTAATTACTAATTACTAATTACTAATTACTAATTACTAATTACTAATTACTAATCACTAATGACTAATAACTCTGCTTATAGATTTGCCCTGGCATCCTGAACGGCTGCATAGAAAAATATGCCAGTTAGCGGTACGCTCAGGGCGAGGATGATGCCCGTGACTAAATTGCCAAGTTGAGCTTCTCCCGATGACAGCTCAAAGATGGAGCCGACTGCGGCGATCGCGGCGATACACGAAAGAGCTAACAATAAACCACTTTTAGGAGTTCCTGCCATCATACTGACTTTACTGCCTTTGGCGAAAATTTGTGCTTGACTAATTCTTCATTCAGTGCCAGCTTGTTTTCTACTCTGTCTACAAACAGCACTCCGTTGAGGTGATCCATTTCGTGCTGGATTGCCCTCGAAAGTAACTCTGTTGCTATCAGGGTTTGCGGGCGCCCGTATTCGTCGCGGTAGGATACTTCAATGACTTCTGGGCGTTTGACTTCTAAATAAACTCCCGGAATGCTCAAACACCCTTCTTGCAAGATACAGATATCGCTGCTGCTACTTTTGATGGTGGGATTGATCAAAACGATTGGGGGTGTGGCGGGGTTTTCCGGGTCACAGTCGAGGACGATTACTTGTTTGTGGACTCCGACTTGGGGGGCGGCCAAACCGATACCATCTGCACTGTACATGGTTTGCAGCATTTCTCGGACTAGCTGCCTAATTTCTGCATCGACGCTTTTGACGCGCTTTGCTGGCTGCCGCAGGACGCGATCGCCTAATGTGTGTATTGTTAGGGGCGGTTTTTCTAACTTTTTCTTTTCAATCAAGACCTGAGCCGTCATAGAACCTCGCGGGATGTTTGGAAACCCCCAACGAAAGCTGTTGGGGAATGAAATTGGAACCAATACTATTATTTTCAATATTAATCTAATTTTAAGTAGCCATGACTGGAAACACACCAAACCAACGGCCGGTTATTTCTCTGAGGCTTTCGCCTGTTGTAGTGGCGGTAGAGCTTTTGGGTGCGATCGCGATTTTGCTGGCGATTTTGCTCATCGTCAAGTTTTGGGCAGTTTTGCCCGATCGAATTCCGATTCATTTCGGCTTAGGGGGGCTGGCTGATGCTTGGGGCGACAAGGTGACGATTTGGATCATGCCGGCGGTTGCTGCCATTATTTTTGCGGTTTTAACTGCGGTATCGCGCTATCCCCATACTTTTAATTATCCGGTACGGATTACTTCTGAGAACGCTCGCCGGCAATATCTATTGGGGCGAGGCCTTTTGGTTTGGCTGAAGGCGGAGATTTGCTGGCTGTTGGCGTTCGTGGTGCGGCAGCAAATTCTTGTCGCTTTGGGTAATGCTCAAAGGTTTAGTATCGAGTTACTTTTAGGGTTAGTTGTTTTGATATTTTCGACGGTTGGCGTGTATTTGCTCAAGGCTTATTCTGCTCGCTAGATGTAGGGCAAAAAACTTACATATACCCAAAAATAAAGTTTTTTGGTATATTTTTTTAAACCGCAGGTAATATTATCCTGCCTAAAAAATAAAACTTGTTGGTATTGAGGACTAAAGTTATCTAAGTTTTATGAGGAGTTTAGTCCTCAATACAAACATTTTTGATGCCGGGTAATTGAGGGAACATGATAGTAATCACACGCGAGAGGTTGGTGCTACGGTAAATGCCGATCGACTAACCCATAAGATACGTTTGCTGATTGTTCATCGGCAATACTCGCAATCGTCGATTTTTTAAATCAGGTTCTAAGCCTAGTTCTTCCATGGGAATCACGCCCAACAAAACAGCCGAAACGCCTTCGGGTAACTCTAAACAATCAAATCTCCCTTCTCTCCCCTCTACAATAATTTGAGCATCGGCAAAAATTCGACCCTTTTTTATGCCCGCTGATGTTTCTACATCTCTTTCTCCTACTTGTATTAAGCCTAACTGGCTAATAATGCGAGCTGGCAAGGAAAGCAGAGTGGCTCCGGTATCGACAACAACGTTATCGAGGATAACAGAGCGAACTTCCTCAGCAGTAATAAATCCCCGTTCTGCCATAACTCGATCGATGCGATTCGTGATGGTGATTGTAGTGATTACTTGACCCATTTGTTTTTCTTGCAGATTGGGGAGTACCAGGGTCATAATATGTTACCTCTTTGAATGTAATTAGTGGAGATTTCTATTGTAATATTATCTAGAATCCTGCTTGGTTAGTTAAAATCGTTTTATTGACCAGCCACAGTTAGAATTTGCCTCAACGCATGACACCAGAACCAAACTCTTCTCAACCCAATCGCCCTGAATCTAACGTGACTGTAGAAAGTCAGAACGGTGCGAGCCCTACTGTGCCACCAGAATCAGGGACAATCGTCGCTACTGCTGAACCGGAAAAACCGGTGCAGCCGCCTCCAACTCGCAAGGTTTTATTGCCGCCGCACCAGGAACAAACGACTCCTGAGAAATCGGGGTCAGTGCTGACACTGGGGTTGATCGCAGCGATGATTTTTGGGCTCGCCAATGACAACATTTGGCTGGGCTTAATTGGCGCCGTGGGTGCGATCGGCATATCGCTGCGGCTGATGTGGCCGAGTTGGGGCAAAATCTGGGCGCAGGTAATTCCGCCGACTTGGCGCACGCTGATCGTCGCCTGCTTCGGGCTTTTAGCTGGGATTGTTGGCTTGCTGATGCTCAGCGGTACTAATACTGAACCGGGAAGCCGCAACATCCAAATCAACTGGGAGGCAATCGGGGCTCTCGGCGAGTTGATCGGCGCTTTGGGCCAAATTTTGATCGCAATTTTGGGCGTTTACGTGGCTTGGCGGCAGTATGTGATCTCGAAAGATTTGACGATTCAGCAAAACAGAATTACGCAGCAGCAAACAATTGATGCTTATTTTCAAGGGGTTTCGGACTTAGCCCTTGACGAACAAGGGTTTTTGGAAGACTGGCCGCAGGAAAGGGCGATCGCAGAAGGCCGCACGGCTGCGATTATGAGCAGTGTAGATGCTGAAGGTAAAGCTAAAATTCTGCGGTTTTTGTCGCAGTCTAGATTGGTTACTCCTCTGAAGCGCGATCGGCTTTTAGGCCGCCCCATCCTTGACGGCGACGGCGGCTACGCTGAAGACAGAGATCACGGTATCCGCGTTATCGATCTCAATGTCATGTTAGCGGGTGCTGACCTGGCTGGCACCGATTTGCGGTGGACGGATTTGAGCGAAGCCAACCTCGTCCGCGCTAATCTCAGCAAGTGCGATTTAGTGAAAGCCAACCTCTCGCGCGCTGTCTTGTACGACGCCAATCTCGCTCGCGCCGACATGAGAGGCGCCGCGTTATTCTACGGATCGGCAGAAACTGCATCCCCCCGCAGCCGTACCGAATTTCCCAACTATCAAACGGGTGAACATACCGGCGCTGTGGTTGAACGTGCTGATTTCACCGCTGTCAAGCGGCTGTCGGAGGAGCAGCGCTATTACTGCTGCACTTGGTGCGGCTCGAAGTCGAGAGAGACTATTCCCGGCGGCTGCGAAGGCATTCCCAATAAACTCGGACGTTAAAATTACCAGTACCGCTTTACTTGCGTATATATTTGGCGAACACTCGGCAGCGGACTATACTTTAATTTTAAATCTACAGTCTGGCGCTGTTTTAGCCATGACAAATACTGATTTAGAGCTAGAAGTAATTCCGCTTGCAAGCTGTTAGTAAAGTTGCGATGACTTTGGGCGGTGGCTATTTGTTGTGGTATTTGCAAAAAAGGCTGAGTATCACAGTCGTCTGTTTCGGTTTTTGCTCTTTAGCGCAACTGATAAACTCCGGTGCTCTGCAATCGCTTCACCGATACGCTTACGGCATTGCGTCGCTCTCGATCGGACTTGGTTTAGTGTTGAGTAGTCAGCCTGGTTGGGAATATGCTGTTATGACATTATTTGCTAAATTCCTGCTGTACATGGCTGTTAAATTTGCTGCGTGGGTGTAGGTAGCTTAAGATACTTCTCCATATCTTTTGCCCAAACTTAATTTACTCTATTTCCCAAGCCGACTGAAAAAAGTCTCTTTCACACAGCATAGCGTAGCGATAGGTTGCTTCTACTTCCGGCCCTGCTTCTGCGTAGCGATCGACCAAACTTTCCAGTTGTTTTGCTAAAATCTCAAAATCAGGGCTGCTATAGGTAGAAATCCAGTCGCTAAAGGCGTGTTCCGGTATATTAGGTTTAGCTAACTGCTGCCCCAAAAAAGCATACAACCGCAAGCAAGGAGTCATCGCGGCTACTGTCAAACCGACACCGCTTCCCCAGGCTGTCGCTAATAAAAAATCTGTGTAGTGGCGGGTAGCGATTCCCGGTTTTGCCTCTTGCAAGTTTACCCCCCATTTTGCTGCATATCCTTGATGCAAACGAAGTTCTTCTAAAACGCCGCTGCCGAGATTATGGAGGATTTCAAACCCATCCCAGTCGGGTGCTTTTGCCGCAGCGATACTGTAAGCGCGAGCGAATGCTCTCAGAAAAAATGCGTCTTGTGCAACGTAATATGCAAAACTATTTTGGGGGAGGCTGCCGTCAGCAATGCCTCTGACAAAAAGATGTTGCAGACAAGCTTCACTTAAGTCTTGATTTGCTTGCCACAGATAATTGGAATTTGTCATGCAATTTTGAATCGATGGGTTATGATTGTAATTTTTATAATCTGACTAAACATCTATGATAACAGATATTTTCGTTTGGCGTGCGTCAGTCTTATGGTGTCTTTTGTTTTTCGTATTTAAGAAAATAGATAAGTTTTGGTAAGCTGCTATTTTGTCGGCGGCTGTTGTCTGGCTGCTTCACGAGATTACGTGCCGAACCTCTCTCGTGAAGCAGCCAGGGTGTTTGGGGAAAAAAAAACTTTTGATTGAACGGTTGAAAAGCCGATTTTTAAACAGAAACTGCAATGAACGATACACCTAAGTATTCCTTGGTAATTCCCATCTATAACGAAGAAGAAAATCTCGCTGAATTGTATCGGCGAATTAGTGCCGTGATGGATCGAATGGACGGCCCAGTAGAATTAATTTTAATCAATGATGGTAGTCGCGATCGCTCTCTCGAACTTTTGCGAAAATTGCACGAACAAGACTCGCGAATTAGTTATCTCAGTTTTGCCCGCAATTTCGGTCATCAAATAGCTGTAACTGCTGGTTTAAACTTTTCTACTGGTCAAGTTGTATTCATCATGGACGGCGATTTACAAGACCCGCCAGAGCTAATTATAGATATGGTAGAACAGTGGCGGCAGGGCTATCAAGTTGTTTACGCTCAGCGCACTCAACGCCGTCAAGAAGGTTGGTTGAAGCGGTTGCCTGCTTATATGTATTATCGCATTTTGCGGAATCTTGCTGATGTTGATATTCCTATAGATACGGGGGATTTTTGTTTGATGGATAGGTGCGTGGTGGACGTACTCAATGCAATGCCTGAACGGAACCGCTACATTCGGGGACTGCGCGCTTGGATTGGTTTTAAACAAACGGCAGTTAAGTTTGAACGAGATCCGCGTTTTGCTGGCGATGTTAAGTATACGTTCAGTAAATCTTTTGCTTTGGCGATGAACGGTTTAGTGTCTTTTTCAAAAGTTCCTCTGCAACTGTCGATTTATTTGGGTTTATTTTCGGCTTTCGTGTCTGTTTTGATGGCTTTTTTGGTTTTGTATTGGCGTCTTTTCTCTGCGGGCTCGGCATTAACTGGTTTGACAATTGTGATTATGGCGGTTTTCTTTTTGGGTGCGGTGCAGTTGGTCAGTATTGGGATTTTGGGCCAGTATGTGGGGCGGATTTACGAGGAGGTGAAGGGCAGACCGCTTTATACGCTGGCTGAAGTGGCTGGTTTTGGCGATCGACATCGACGATCGTAAAAAAATTATCAAGTAATAATCAAAAACGCCAACTTCGGCCATAAATTTATGTCAATGGGCTTTAACTCAGACAAAAGTAGCAGCTTGACTAAATAGAAACTACCGAATTAAACGTAAAACAAGCTCGCGCTTTAGATTCCCGACTTCTTTAAGAAGTCGGGAATCTGGGTATTATATTTTTTTAGGTGGACTTACTTACCTACTTATTGAAGTTTCCAGGCAATCAGACCAACCAGCCCAATCAGACCTAATGCTCTACGAAAGTAATTAACGCCTTGAAATAATTCTTCCCAAGCCCAAGTAAACAAGGCGCCAAAAGCTACTAGATCCAACACTAGATAAATTTGACCTGTGGTAAAAAGGAGCTTCAATAAACTAGATACAATCCCGACAATTAGCGGTAGATTTGGTGGCTGAGCTATAACAATTTTGCCTTCGCTGTCCCGGAATACTCGATCGAACAACGTATCTTGTCTGATTTCCATGAGTTTATGCTGTCAATGTGATAAAAGGTAGGAATTGTCTGATAGGCAACCACAAACTAGGCAACCACAAACACGATCAGCTTGATGTTTTTTGGTTTATATTGTGATCATAAAATTCAAATATTTAAATTTCATCTATCGCTAGAAACAGTTGTGATGAGAATGCGATCTATAATTGGACAGACTAGCGATCTCATGTCCGGTTTGTAGTTAGGTTTGTAGTAAGGACGAAGAGTCCTTTCTTAGAGATTTGGAGGTTGGTCACTCCCCTCACAAATCGGGTGCCTGCTGAATTGATGCTTTTTTCCCTATTGCTACACAGAGAACAACTAAACAAGCGCTGCCTAGGGCGATCGGCTCTACAGTTTCACCAAGCAAGATTGCCGATGCTAGGATGGTCAAAAATGGTTGCAATAGCTGAAGTTGCCCTACTCTGGCAACTCCGCCAATAGCCATCCCTTGATACCAGGCAAAAAATGCTACAAATTGACTAATAATACTCACATAGGCAAAACCCAACCATGCCGTCGGTGCAGCTATTAATCCATGTTGTATGACTACAAATATTGTAGGTAAAATCTCGAAGGGAGCGATAAGTATTAATGCCCAACTGATAACTTGCCATCCGCCTAAAGTTTTAGCTAATTGCCCACCTTCGGCGTAACCAAAAGCAGCAGCAATGACTGATGCAAATAAAGCTAAGTCTGCGGGTTGGAGTTGCCCTGCACCAGTAATAATTCCAAAACAAACAACGGTTAGACTCCCAGCGATACTAGCAATCCAAAAATTAGAAGATGGGCGATCGCCCGATCGCAAAACTCCCCCTACTGCTGTTGCTAAGGGCAACAATCCTAATACCACAGCACCGTGGGCTGCGGGTACTTGCTGCATTGCCCAAGCGGATAGTAGCGGAAATCCCAAAACAACTCCCAATCCGACAACTAATAAACTCCGAAGTTGCTGTTTTGTGGGAATGGGTTGATGCGTTATCTGCAGAGTAAAGGCTGCTAGTATAGCTGCTACTAATCCGCGTCCTAAACCTACAATAATAGGGTCTAAATCCTGTACTGCGGCTCTGGTTCCTGGAAGTGTCAAGCTGAAGCCAACTACGCCTATGAAACCGTAAATTAGCCCGATTGTTTCTGGCTCAAATTGATGATATTTCCAGTGTAATTTCATTTTTTACCTGTGAAGTAGACTTATTAGACTTCTTGCACTCATTCCCAAACTATCTTGAAATTATCTGCGTTGATCTGCGTCGATCTGCCTTGTATCTGCGATTGACTCTCTAAGAGACTGAAGAGTTATGAGTTGTCGATAGCCACATTTTGGCAAGTTTCGCTCGATCGCCTCGCAGCATCCGCCACCTTCAAAGCGTACAAGCTACTTGTATTCTTGACGTACAAGGGCGTACCGTTTAGCAAACAGTCTAACACCACCTCGGTATCTTTGGCAAACAAACCGCGTCGCGTTCCTACTTTGAGGTTGCGCCGATTTTCTCCCTGAATTAATTGACCGGATTCTGGAGTAAAAACCAGCGTTCCTGCTTCTCCGTAGATGGTAAAAATGTTTTCAGACTGCCAAAAAGTCTCTCCTTTTCCATAAACAGCTTCAGCGACAACGCCATTGGCAAAGCGCAACTGTGCATTGCACAAACAAGCTTTGTAGACATCCGGCTGACTGTCCCCAAATTGAGCTTGACAGTTAACGTTTGCCACTTCTCCGAACAAATCAGTAAATCGGTGCAGTCGCGAAATTGCACCAACTAACGGAAACCCAAAGAGGGAATGTTGATAAGTCCACCGCTGTGGCGCTGGATGTTGAGGAGTAATAGTAATGTAGCGGGCGTAAAAAACTTTACCGATTAATGGCAAAGATTCTTTGATTGAGGAGTGCAAACCGCCTAACAGTTCGATGTGTTCGATGTGGAGGAGTTTTTGCTTTTGGGTGGCAAGTTCGATCGCCCTTTCTGCTTCAGATACGTCTAAAGATAGAGGATATTCCACCACAACGTGCTTGTCATTTTCTAGGGCTGCCAGGACGATCGCCCCGTGATCCCGGTTCACCGTACAGACAATCACCAAATCTAAATCGTCTCTTTCTACCAGCTTGCGCCAAGAAACCTGAGCTTCGGCGCCGAAAGTTTGACAAAATGCTGCGGTTGTCTCCTGGTTGTGGCCCGCAACTGCTACCAAGTTCGATCGCCCATCAGCTACCAGCGTCTCAGCCCTCAACTTAGCGGCAAAACCAGTACCCACAATCCCGACGCGAATTGGAGAATTAACCGAAAAACCAAAGCGAGTATCAATATTAGTCATGGGATTTGAGATTTAAGATTTTAGATAGTTACAGACTTGCGCTGCAGGGCTTTAGGGTTCTGTCGCCCCGATTTTCAGCTGTGGTTGTGGTGCGATTTATTCGATCGAGCCTTCAACACCCCAGTCTTGATGCGATCTAACTATACATTTCACCGCCGGCAGGGACTTGCCTTGCAGCAAGTCTGGCTGAAACTAGATCGACACACCGCATACCAACAACCCGGTTTTTGTGCTGTAGGGCTCAAAACAGGATTTTTCCTAGAAACCGGATTATTTAGCACAAGTCTTGCGGCAACAGTATCACAAGGCTGAACCCAAGATAGGTATAAGTAATCAAGATGAAATTAGAAAAAGTTATAACTAATCCCATTCAAATGTTTTGTAAATAAGTGTGTCAACCTCCCTTCTATCCCCTACTATCATAGAGGGAACGAACCTAAGACCTAACCTCAAAGCTAATAGAGCCTTGAAGGTTGCATTAGGAAAAATTATCAATCTTGTTGAATTTTTGAGAGGATTTAGTGCATGGCAACTTACAAAGTTACCCTCATCAGCGAAGCCGAAGGAATTAACCAGACCATTGACGTTGATGACGATACTTACATTCTTGATGCTGCGGAAGAAGCAGGACTCGACCTCCCCTACTCTTGCCGCGCTGGAGCTTGCTCCACCTGCGCCGGCAAAATCACAGCAGGCGAAGTTGACCAATCCGACCAATCTTTCTTGGACGACGACCAAATCGAGGCCGGATTTGTCCTCACCTGTGTCGCCTATCCCAAGTCTAACTGTACGATCGAAACTCACCAAGAAGAATCGCTCTACTAAGAAAGGATTCACAGGCGCGATGCGCTAAGTAACCCGGTTTCTTGTTTTCGGAATTAAGCTGAAATAGCTCAATTACGTTAAGAAACCGGGTTTTTGTGTTAAAGACGGCGGTTGAAACCGCGTCTACACAGACAAAACCCGGATGGTGCGCGGGTTGAAGAAAAGACGGCGGTTGAAATCGCCGATTCTACGCCGACTTCGATCGACTATTCGCGCCAAAATGTAATTGCATCGCTGAGAGGCAGAACTTGAGCGCCGGGAAAATAAAAGCCCAGAATTCGAGATCCATTCCATCCCAAATTAGCTAAATTGTAAGAACCAGTCTGACTCATTCCCACTCCGTGCCCGAAACCGCCTCCGACAAAAGCATAACCGTTGAGAGTTTTGTCTGGATTGTAAATGGGTTCTAGGTAAAAAAGCGTGCTAATGGGCGGGTAAAAAGCATTGCGAATCTCGTCTTTGTCGATATCGATAGGGCCCAAGTCAGTTTGAACCTTCATTTTCAAAACTCGACCAGCAAGCGACCTTTCCACCACTTCCACCTGAGTGACCGTTTTAAAATTAGCCAGCGGGTGCTGTTTCTTCTGAAGATACTGTTTGAGAAATCCACCAATCGCCGTCAAAGAAGCGGGTTCGCGCCACCGAAACGTGTCTTCTTTTTCTTCATTAAACCCTTTTTCCAAACTGATAAAGCGGCGGAAATTGTTTTCGTCAGACAAACTCTGCTTCGACAAATCCCAAAGATTATTAGGCGAATCGACGATCGATCGCAAATATGGACGTTCCGGGCCCTGCCACACATCGCCAAAAGTCGCTGTCACACCGCCGCTAGACGCTGAATAGAGCGCGTCAACCAACTGATTTTCGTAAGTTAGCACCAAACCGCTCGTTTGGGCGATCGCCTTATCACTTTGCGGGTAAACCTCCGTCAAACCTTGATAAACTTGACAGTTAACATCAGCGCACAACTCATAATTATCCACAGCAAATCGGCGCAAATTTCTCAAGGCGTAGGTTCTCGCCAAAATAGTTTGAGCGACAATCGCAGCGTAAGGTGAAAAAGCCCCTATTTCGTGAGGAACAACACCCCGCAAATAAGTTTCCGTCAGCACTTCATTGACTAAAGTATAAGTACCATAAGAATTTTTTTGCAGGTGCAAACTGCCACCATAACGGCGAGTTTGTTGAATAGCTTTTTCTGGTTCAGTAGCTGTCGCCTCTTGGGTAGTTTGTTCCAATACCTCAATCACATTTTTCCCCGCCGTCACATCCAACTCATTGCGGTTGAAACGAAAGCCGTTTAAAACCCAAAATGCCTGGGGTATTTGTTTCACAACTTTGGAATCCAAAAAAGCTGTTGTGTTCCCTTGAGCTTGCAAACTTTGCAACAGCCAGCGCCGCACCAAAGGAGAGTTGTAAGTATCTCTTTTCGCCCAAACTTGCCAGCGAAAAGGTTGAGCAATTTCTACATCAATTCCCTGGGCGCGCCACTGATTGGCGCTATCTTCTGCACTCTCGAAACTGCGGTGGGAGCTCAGAACAACTCGTTCTTCTACTAAGGGTGCTTCCAGCGGTTTTGGGGCTATTTCTAACTTGACGCTAGCAGCCGTTTTGGTTTCTATGCCTTGAGGAGTTTTGTAACTCAATGTTAAGCTGTCGCCCGGTAATGCTTTCAGCGTTAGTTTGTCGGTTGCTTTGGTGCCAAACCGCTGCACTACGCCGATTTTGATGGGTCTATTTTGGGGAGTTTGGGCGTATCCCGCAGCGCTGAAAAGAGGCAACAGGCACAATGCGGTGAAAACAGTCCTAGAAATGCAGCTAAACCATTTGTAATTGGGAGTTGGAGGTGCTTGAGCGAACACGGTTATCTGTCTCGCGATAGTTGAAATTGGGGGATTTTTGATTGTACGTTAGCACATTCGGCCGCTGCTATAGGGGAATTGCGGAAGATTAGCTGGTTTGGTTGCCAAAATTCTGTTAAGCAGGTAGGCGCAAATAAACTTTACATCGAGCAATTTTGAGCCATTACCCACCCCACAATCTGATTGCGGGTAATTGAACGAAAGCGAGTTTACTTACTTACTTGGTGTTTCCAATATTGGTAGGCGGCATAGGCTAGGGTGACAGCGCCGGTGACGATCGCAGATTCATCAACCTCAAATTGCGGGTGATGGAGGGGATAGTTCGGTTTGTCAGTCAGTCCCACTCCTAAGCGAAACATGGTTCCCGGTGCGTGTTCTAGATACATTGAAAAATCTTCCGCGCCGAGGGATGGTTCTGGTAAAATTTGGACGCGCGATCGACCTAAAGCTTCTAAAGCCGCAGTTTCGACTAATTGTGTAAGTTTTGGGTCGTTTTGAACTCCGGGGACGCCGCGCTTGTAGGTGAGTTCGTATTTTGCGCCGTAAGTCGCGCAGACGCTGGAAACGATTTGTTCGATCCAAGCCGGTAGTTTTTCGTGGGTTTCGGGATGGAGCGATCGCACGGTTCCCAATAATTTTACGCGATCGGCAATCACGTTCGGCGCTCGTCCGCCGTTAATTTGCCCGATCGTCAAAACCAGTGGCCTCAAAGGATTTTGCGTGCGGCTAATTGCCTGCTGCAAAGTGGTAATGATCTGAGAAGCAATCCAAATTGCGTCGATCGCCTCGTGGGGACGCGCACCGTGACCGGATTCGCCCATCACAATCAATTCTAGGTCATCTGCCGCCGCCGTCAGGGCCCCGTGGCGGATACCGATGCAACCGCCGGGAATCGTCGGAAAAACGTGCACTCCGAGGATGCCGTCAACATCTTGCATCGCCCCATCTTTAATCATCCATTGAGCGCCTTGGGCAATCTCTTCTGCCGGCTGAAACAAGAAGCGGACGTGACCGGGCAATTTTTCCTCTAGCTGAGACAATATCATGGCTGCGCCCAAACCGACGGTGGTGTGGATGTCGTGGCCGCAGGCGTGCATCACTCCCTCGTTGCGGGAGGCAAATTCTAAGTTTGTGCGTTCCTGAATCGGCAAAGCGTCCATATCTGTGCGAATTGCCAGCCACCGGGACTCGCTGCTGTTGCCTTTGAGTTCGCCGAGCACTCCTGTTTTGCCGATTCCTTCAATGGCGTGGACTCCGCTGGATGCAAGAACTCCGGCTACGTAGGCGGCGGTTTGATATTCTTGGCCGCTGAGTTCGGGGTGTGAGTGGATGTGGCGGCGAATTTCGATTAAGCGGGGTGCTAGGGTGGCGGCTAATTCTTTGATGCGGGGAAGCATGAATTTAGTTGGGGAGTGCGGTACAAGCTGTAGTCAACTAGGTTAACGCAAATGTTTGGGTGTGACACTGAGATTTTTTTTTATTAACCGCAGAGGGCGCAGAGAACGCAGAGAGTTAGGTAAAGGTGAAACATAGGAGTCTATCTTGTAGGTTACAACTGATATGTTGCACCATTTTTAATTACCTGTAGGGGCGGGTTCACCAACAATATTTCGGGTTTAAAACAGGTTAAATAAACCCGCCCTCTTGAATACGGTTTTTTAGTTGAGAATATTTTCTATGATTAGTTTTAAATTTTGGAATGTGCTTATTATCATTACAGTCGCTTTATTTCTAAATCGTAATTTGCGACTAGACCGCGACCAAACAACATGGCAAAATTCTTTGTTTTTAAAACATCCTTCGCTCCAAAGGTTAACTCAGTTTTTTCGTCAACCTATTGTTAACTTTATTTTGCAAGCAGTTATTGTATTAGTTCTCACCCGATTTCTCTGTTATACCGGTTGGTTGGTTTACAATCTGACTAATCGGCCCGATCCGCCTTACTGGGATTTTAAGTGGTTTTATGTGGCGAGTAGATTAGCCCATCAGCATTTGAGTCCCTTTAATGTGGAGGTGTTTAACCTCGGTTTCTGTAGCATCACAAAAGTGTGTGGGTTTATTCCATCTTTTGTTTATCCACCTAATATCATTCCTCCCCTCTGGTTTTTGGGCTATTTCCCGATGAAGACTGCATTTACAATCTGGACTTGGCTGCATCTTATTGCCACTGGTTTTGTTTTATGGGGAGCGAATATCTTGTTGGTGTCGCACTCACGAGCTTTTTGGACTATTTGTAGTATATCAGTTGCATTCCTCTACGGTTTTGTCTTCGATCTTCAAGTTGGCAATGTGGCAACTTTTATTGCGCTTCTGCTGTTATGGATGTTTATTTATGCTAGAAAGAATCAGGATGGAATTGCAGGAGTTTTATTAGGAATTGCACTTTTTAAACCAACTTTAGTTATATTGTTTATTCCTTATTTTTTAATCAAAAGACGATTTCAGCTAGTTTTTATATCTCTACTTACGGTAACTTTTTTGGCAGTTATAGGTCTAGCTGTAACGGGCAATTCCTTAACAGGATTTATACAGGATGCGACTCGTGGATTTCCACTCTGGCTCAATGATCCATCGAATAATGCTTATATTTCTATGAGTCGCCTTGATTTAAGGGTTATGGGGCCGAGATTTTTCCCCGATAGTCCTTTCGTGGCGAAGCTATTTTCTGACTTGATTATTCTGGTGCTAGTTGGTTTAGTGAGTTGGTATTTTTACCGAAAACAATCTCGCAATGCTTGGTCAAAAAAACTTGAGTTATCTGAAATGGTGCTAATTTCTAGTTTGAGTATTGCTATCAACTATTCACAGCCCACCAGTTCTGTGATGTTAGCACCGGCGGTGGTTTTTTTGCTGAATGATTTATGTTTTCAGATTAAAAATTGTGTCTTTTCTCGGCAAAGAATGTCGGTTTGGTTGTTGGGAGTTAGTTGTCTGTTGGTGCAAACGGCAGTGATTCATGCTGGGTTGTTGGTGTTTCTGGGAAAGCGCTGGAATTGGAAGGGTGGGGAATTGCCTTATTTGTTGAAAGTAACTATTTTTTCACTGCCGAGTTATGCAGTTTTAGGTCTTACGTTAAGTGTTTTAGTTTTAGCAATGACATCTCTTGGTCAAAAACAGGTTGCTGAATTTGATCCATAGATGCTCCGAGGGGCGGGCTGTTGAGGGCAAAGTTAGCTGCTTAGTCGTCTTTGGATTGATTAAATTTGCCTTCCTTCTGTGCTCTATCGAGCCCTTCTTCCACTAAAAGTAGTGCCATTTGGGAAATAGAACGACGCTCAAGACTAGCCAGTTTCTCTAACTTCTCCTTAATTTCGGGCGGCGGGTAAAAGGCAACTCTGGGAGATTTTGCAGGACTCACATTGTTTGGGGGTAGCGTGTTCACCATGTCATTTTAGCTGACTGCAAATTTTTTAGAATAGTTTTGAGCTAAAGTAGCACACCGCAATCTAGATTGTGCTATAGTAATCTAAGAACCAAAAACCAAACCCCCACCGCTCAGACTCACGATCGTTCGGTGGGGGCTTGAACTCCCATATTTAGGAGAAACTGTATGATATCACAGCCAAAGTCAGTTCCCGAACTGCTCCGGGAAGAAATTCCCGACGTACCCGCTGGCAAACAACCGATTCGTTTGCTGATTTGCGGCGTTCCGAAAGCGGTAGAAAGCATTGTTAATCTGCTGCACGTTTTAGGTTTTGCACAAGTTGGAGAGTGGAGCCCGCCTCTACCTTCGCCTCTAGCGGGTGAGGTGATTCGGATTTTAACTCGTTACTGGAAAGAATAATCTTGGAGGGCGATAGCTGTCGCCTCGGCTATCGCCTACGCACTTTTTGATGTGAAGTGCGATCGACCTTCGTGTCTCATTGAGAACTTACCCATAAATACCAAATCAACGGGGTTTTTGGCAACTTCTACGAGGCGTAGCGCGTCTTCTCAAAAAAAACCAGTTTCTGGTCTCTGGCAATATAAAGTATGGACAAAGCTTAAACCTGACAAACAATTCATCCAAGTCAAATATTATGCGAGTTGTCATTCAACCTCCCTCCCTGATTGAAACCGGAGTTAAAGTCGAAACAGTCAATAATCGTCCTCTGTTCAAGTTTACCGATCGACTTCAACTCCATCTATAAACCCTTCTGGAAAAAATAAAATTAATAACCTAACCGCTGAAGAACAAGACGAACTCAACGCCATCAACAAAGTCGATCGCCTTTTTACTTACCTAAACTCCCTCCTCCTCGCAGTATATTCAACTCACAGCCAGAAGCTCATTCAGCTTATTTTTCAACTCTGGGGATGCCATTAATGGATTATAGACTTCCCCCTCGTATGGTTGCCATATATAACTCGGACTAAACTCTCGAAAAACTGGTAATATTTCTATCCCATGAGTAAGTTCCTTTGCTAAAACCAATCCCGGAAGAGATAAATTAGATAAATCCTCCATAAGTTCACTATAGGTTCTGAATTCATCAACTTCAACCCCAACCAAAGCATAGCGAAACCAAGGAGCAAACCGTAGAGTTAGATAAAATAAAATACCTAACTCTGTCATCAGATAAGCACTTTCAGGGCTATCTATTCCCACTTCACTAATATTATTGGGATAAACCCGACACCACCAATTTCGATCCATATCTTGAAAAGTATCTGTTCGACATAGACATTGGCGATTATTTGACAGCATCCATTCTATGCCCTCAAAGTGTTGAGCAAATTTATTGACATTGCTTTCATCAGAGCCACACTCTGCCGACAAACTGAATATCCACGCCATTGTTATAGACTCCTATAATATATAAAGTTAATCAACTCTTTCCCAATCATTTTGGGTGTTTGCCAATGCTGCCTCATACCTTTCCAAAGACATTGTAGCTCTTGGCAAAATGCTAAACGATACCAAACCTGGTTTAAATACAACGTCTTAGGTTTCAACCGCCGAATAATACAGGCGATAGATAACTTTTAACAATAGGACTGACGCACGGGTGGTTATAAACCGGGTTTTTGTGAGAATACTTGATTGTGACGCACTGATTCGGAAAAAACCCGGTTTCTTTAGTCGGAGTGCATAAATCCTGAACAACCTTCGCATCCGCCGAATTATATAAAACACAATAAAATATTCAGTATCCAGGCACAAGAGGACTTAACTCATGGAACCAATACTAACACCTGCTTTGGCAATTGGTATTATTCTGACTACTAAAGCATTAGAAAAAGGCGGAGAAAAATTGGGAGAAGCAGTTATCGAGCGCACTGGTAAAGTTATGGCATCACTGCGGAATAAGTCACCAGAGACAGTTAGTGCGATCGAAATTGCTCCAGCAGAATTAGACTATGCTAAAACAGTAGAAATTATTAAAAATGAAGCGGAGCGCGATCCTCAATTTGCTAAACTACTTCAAGAGTTAGTTGCAGCAGCTAAAAACGATCCCAACCCCAAGCTCTCTAACATCATCTCTCAGCAACCAACAGTTTACAACGCTCAAAAGTTAGCAGATAACATTAAAAACGTCTTTCAAGGTAATACGATTATCGGCGGCACATTTTGACTAGATTCGCCCGCCGGGAATCGGGTAAAGTTTCTTCCCATTGCTCAAAACAAATTAATTACAGGTGTAATTGGTGTAATTCTTCTAACTATGTTGCCAGGGATTTTTCTCGTGCGACTTCACCCTCCCCGATCAGAAGTACAAGCATTTGGAGCGTTTAAATTAGAAGATATTGATTATATCTACTACTCTAATGGTCAAGGTCAGTATTGTGTGTTTGACAACATGAAAAATTTTATCCGTCTCAATGGAAATGATAAATACGCAAAATTACCAGGTAAATTGAGTGATTACTGGGTGGGAACGCATAAGGGTGTTTGCAATGATGAGGTGATGAAAACCTTTAAACCTAAAGCACATTAAGAGTTTTAAGCAAGTCTGCCATAAAAAGATAAACACCATTTCTTTGGTCGGAGTGCGTAAATCCTGAACAACCTCCGCATCCGCCGAATTACATAAAATATGGTAAAATATTCAGTATCCAGATACAAGAGGACTTAACTCATGGAACCAATACTAACAGCTGCTTTGGCAATTGGTACTATTCTGACTACTAAAGCATTAGAAAAAGGCGGAGAAAAATTGGGAGAAGCAGTTATCGAGCGCACTGGTAAAGTTATGGCATCACTGCGGAATAAGTCACCAGAGACAGTTAGTGCGATCGAAATTGCTCCCGCACAATTAGACTATGCTAAAACAGTAGAAATTATTAAAAATGAAGCGGAGCGCGATCCTCAATTTGCTAAACTACTTCAAGAGTTAGTTGCAGCAGCTAAAAACGATCCCAATCCCAAGCTCTCTAACTTCATTTCTCAGCAACCAACAGTTTACAACGCTCAAAAGTTAGCAGATAACATTAAAAACGTCTTTCAAGGCAATACAATGATCGGCGGTACATTTTGACTGGATTCGCCCGCCGGGAATTGGGTAAAGTTTCTTCCCATTGAGCAATGGCAAGAAATCTGCCGCCAAAACCTCGCGCAACAAAAGCAACTCACCACCAACCCCTTCACCAACGCCAACGGGATGACTCCGCAACTGGATGGCGTTTATGTTCCCTTAGCGATTGTCGAACGCCAAAAACCCAAACCTCAGCCAAGGAATCAGCAGGAAGAAAAGGAAAAGGAAACAGAAAAACTGATTCCCATTGCTGAAGAAAGGTTTTTTGAGGATGTGTTGCGACAAGGGAAAAGCGACATCAGTCAAGGGCGAAAAATAGCGATTATTGGCGAACCGGGTGCGGGGAAAACCACGCGGTTGCAGAAGATTGCCGATTGGATTTTAGAGCAAGATTTGGGGTTGCCAATTTGGATAGATTTAGCTGAATTAGGGGAGCAAAATCTCTGTCAGTATTTGGAAAAAGTATGGTTGTCTCGGTGTCAAGGAGAAGTGACGCGCGGTGATTTAGAAGCACAAATTAATCGGGTTTGGTTGTTGCTGGATGGTGTGGATGAAATGACGCACACTCAAGGA